>JBBQOR010000270.1:0-4437 GCA_038331055.1 Burkholderiales bacterium | reverse complement strand
GACCCCTTCGCCAACTACCTGGCGCGGCTGGTGTTCCCGGACAAGACCACCGAGTTCAAGATCACCGTCGACCTGGTGGCCGAGATGTCGGTCTTCAACCCCTTCGACTTCTTCCTCGAACCCGAGGCCGAGCAGTCGCCTTTCGCCTACTCGGCCGAGGTGGCCAAGGAACTGCAGCCCTACCTGGCGATGGGGCCTTCGACACCGCGCTTCAAGGCCTTTGTCGAAAGCATCCCGCGCACGCCGATGCGCACGATCGACTTTCTGGTGGGCCTGAACCAGCGGCTGCAGCGCGAGATCAGCTACCTGATCCGCATGGAGCCCGGCGTGCAGACGCCCGAGCTCACGTTGGAAACCGGCGCCGGCTCCTGCCGCGACACCGGCTGGCTGCTGGTGCAGACGCTGCGCCATCTGGGCCTGGCCGCACGCTTCGTCTCGGGCTACCTGATCCAGCTGGCGCCCGACCTGAAGTCGCTCGACGGCCCCTCGGGCACCGAAGTCGACTTCACCGACCTGCACGCCTGGTGCGAGGTCTACCTGCCCGGCGCTGGCTGGATCGGGCTCGACCCGACCTCGGGGCTGCTCGCCGGCGAAGGCCACATCCCGGTGGCTTGCACGCCCGAGCCGTCCAGCGCGGCGCCGGTCAGCGGCGCGGTGGACGAATGCGAGGTCACTTTCGAGCACCACATGCAGGTGACGCGCGTGCACGAGTCACCGCGTGTCACCAAGCCCTACACCGACGCGCAGTGGCAGTCGGTGCTGGCGCTGGGCACGCAGGTCGACCAGCAACTGATGCAGCAGGACGTGCGCCTGACGATGGGCGGCGAGCCCACCTTCGTCTCGGTGGATGACCGCGACGGCGCCGAATGGAACACCGACGCGCTGGGGCCGACCAAACGCGGCCTGGCCACCGAACTGGTGCAGCGGCTGCGCGCGCGCTACGCCGACGGCGGCTTTTTGCACTTCGGCCAGGGCAAGTGGTACCCCGGCGAGCAGTTGCCGCGCTGGTCGCTGACGGTCGCCTGGCGCGCCGACGGCCAGCCCTGCTGGCAGGACCCGGCGCTGTTCGCCGACGAGCGCGACACGCACCGCTACACGGTCGACGATGCCCAGGCCTTCACCAGCGCGTTGACGCGCCGTCTGGGCCTCGACACAAAGTACGTTCAGGCCGCCCACGAAGACACTTTCTACTATCTGTGGCGCGAGCGCCGGCTGCCGGTCAACGTCGACCCCTTCGACAGCCGGCTCGACGACGAGATGGAGCGCATGCGGCTGCGCCGCATCTTCGAGCAGGGCCTGGATGCCACCGTCGGCTACCTGCTGCCGCTCAAGCGCGAGTGGGTTCAAGGCGAACGAGAGCCGCGCTGGATCACCGGCTCGTGGTTCCTGCGCGACGACCGGCTGTACCTGATCCCGGGCGATTCGCCGATGGGCTGGCGGCTGCCGTTGGATTCGCTGCCCTGGGCCAAGGAAAGTGACCAACCATACCTGGTGGCGCAGGACCCGAGCCTCGAGCTGCCTCCCCTGCCTGGCGCCGCCGCGCTGCGCGCCCAGCGCCCGGGCATGGCCGGCGACATGCGCGGCCCGGGCTACGACGCGCACCATCCCGGCCGCGGCTTCGCCGAGGGCGGTACGGTCGCGTTGCAGGCCCAGGACAAGATCGACCGTGACGTTGACGGTGGCGCAAACGATGGCCCCGCGGACGCCTCCACCCTTGGCGCGGGCAGCGCCGACCCTGCCCGCATATCGCCGCACCACCCGGTCACACGGCACCCGGTGGCCCCGGACACACCGCCGCAGCGCCACCAGTCGGCCGGCTGGCTGACGCGCACCGCGTTATGCGTCGAGGTGCGTGACCCGCAGCGCGCCAACGGCCCGAAGGCCGAGCAGGCGCTGGGCGGACGCAGCGGCGTGCTGTACGTCTTCATGCCGCCGCTCACGCACCTGGAGGACTACCTCGAGCTGGTCGCCGCGGTGGAAGCCACCGCCGCCGAGCAGCAGGTGAAGATCGTGCTCGAAGGCTACCCGCCACCGCGCGACCCGCGGCTGAAGACGCTGGCGGTGACGCCCGACCCCGGCGTGATCGAGGTCAACATCCACCCGGCGCACGATTGGGCCCAGCTGGTCGACCACACCGAGTTTCTCTACGACGCCGCGCACCGCACTCGGCTGTCGACCGAGAAGTTCATGCTCGACGGCCGCCACACCGGCACCGGCGGTGGCAACCACTTCGTGATGGGCGGCGCGACGCCGGCCGACAGCCCCTTCCTGCGCCGGCCCGACCTGCTGGCCAGCCTGCTGACCTACTGGCACAACCACCCGAGCCTGAGTTACCTGTTCAGCGGCATGTTCATCGGCCCGACCAGCCAGGCCCCGCGCATCGACGAGGCGCGCAACGACCAGGTCTACGAGGTCGAGATCGCGCTGCAGGAGATCGAGCGCGCGCTGGCCCGCTCGGCCGAGACCGGCAGCGCCACGCTGCCGCCGTGGCTGATCGACCGCACGCTGCGCAACCTGCTGGTGGACGTCACTGGCAACACGCACCGCAGCGAGTTCTGCATCGACAAGCTTTACTCGCCCGACAGCGCCACCGGGCGCCTGGGGCTGCTCGAGCTGCGCGCCTTCGAGATGCCGCCGCATGCGCGCATGAGCCTGGTGCAGCAGTTGCTGCTGCGCGCGATGGTGGCCTGGTTCTGGCGCCAGCCCTACCGCGGCGGCGGCAGCACGCGGCTCACGCGCTGGGGCACCGGGCTGCACGACCGCTTCCTGCTGCCGAGTTTCGTGCAGATGGACTTCGACGACGTGATCGCCGAGCTCAACACCGCAGGCTTCGCCTTCGACGCGCAGTGGTTCGCACCGCACTTCGAGTTCCGCTTCCCGATGGTCGGTGAACTCGCGGTGCGCGGCATCTCGCTGACGCTGCGCAACGCGCTCGAGCCGTGGCACGTGATGGGCGAAGAAGGCTCCACTGGCGGCACCGTGCGCTACGTCGATTCCTCGCTCGAACGGCTGGAGGTGAAGGTCACCGGGCTGGTCGACAACCGCCACGCCGTGATGGTCAACGGCCGGCCGCTGCCGCTGCAGCCCACCGGGCGCGTGGGCGAGTTCGTCGCCGGCGTGCGCTACCGCGCCTGGGCACCGCCATCGGCGCTGCACCCGACCATCGGCAGCCACGCGCCGCTGACCGTGGACATCGTCGACAACTGGCTGCAACGCTCGCTCGGCGGCTGCCGTTACCACGTGGCGCACCCGGGCGGCCTCAGCCACGAGGCTTTCCCGATCAACGCCTACGAGGCCGAGAGCCGGCGCCTGGCGCGCTTCTTCCGCTTCGGCCATACGCCGGGCAGCATGAAGGTCGGCCCGGCGCAGCCCAGCCGGGAGTTCCCGTTCACGCTGGACCTGCGCCACGCCGGGACCTGACAGGCACGCACTTGGGATCGTCCTCGCTGCCCACGTTGGCGTCACCCAACCAGTCGCCATTGCCCTTCGGACCCGCGCCCGAGGCGGCGCCGGGCGGGCGCTGCGAGGCCGCCGACACCTTGCAGCGCCGCGCACTGCCAGCTGACAGCAGCGTCCGGGACGAGTTGCGCGGCGAGGCCGGCACCCTGCGCGCGCCCTGGCGGCGGTTCGCCGAACTGATGCCGGCACCCGCCGCAGGGCTCGACGTGGCAGGCGACCTGGATCAGCGCGTCGGCCAGGTGGCGCAGCAGATTCGCCGCGACGGTGTCACGCACAACGTTTTCTCGGCCAGCGGTGTGGCCGCGCGGCCGTGGTCGCTGGAACTGCTGCCGCTGCTCATCGAGCCCTCTGACTGGGCGCAGATCGAAAGCGGCGTCACGCAGCGTGCTGCCCTGCTGGAGACCATGCTGGCGGACCTGTACGGCCCGCAGCGCCTGCTGCACGAGGGCCTGCTGCCCCCGGCGCTGCTGCTGCGCCACGCCGGCTACCTGCGTCCGATGCACGGCGTGCGCCCGGCCGGCGGCCAGCGGCTGCACATCGTCGCCTTCGACATCGCGCGCAGCCCCGCCGGCCGCTGGTGGGTGGTGGCGCAGCGCACGCAAGGCCCGTCGGGACTGGGCTACGTGCTGCACAACCGGCTGGTCATCGCGCGCCAGTTTCCCGACGCCTTCCGCGAACTGCGGGTGCAGCACATCGCCAGCGCCTACCGGCGCATGCTCGACAGCCTGGAGAGCGCCGCCCGCCAGGTGGCCGGCGGCAGCGCGCCGCGCATCGTGCTGCTGACGCCCGGGCCGTACAGCGAGACCTACTTCGAGCATGCCTACCTGGCGCGCTATCTGGGGCTGCCGCTGGTCGAGGGCGGCGACCTGACCGTGCGCAACGAGCGCCAGTACCTGGGCACGGTGGAGGGGCTGGAGCCGGTGCACGGCATCCTGCGCCGGCTCGACGACGACTGGTGCGAGCCGCTGGATCTGCGCT
>JBBQOR010000269.1:0-4441 GCA_038331055.1 Burkholderiales bacterium | reverse complement strand
GGTGGGCCGGAACGCGAACAGCTCGCGCGGCAGGATACGGTCAAAGCAGACATGTGGGCGGGCGGGCATCAGCGGTCTCCTGATTCTGAGGGTGAAAAACCACTATAGCCAGCGGCCCGGCGCGCGGCCAGCGCTGGCGCGGTGCTGCCCCTAGTTCGCAGGGGCCGCAAGCGGGGGACGGCGCGAACGTGAAGTTCGGCAAATCCGCCGGTCAAGGCGCGGCGACGCAGCGAGAATGCCGCCCCATGCTCAAGCTCGCCCTTCCGCCCCTTCGTACCCTGACGGCCCTGATGGCCCTGGCCGCGCTGGCGGCCCACGGCGCGCAAGCCCAGACGTCCCCGGCAGCGCCGACCGATCCGATCCCGACCCCGGCGCCGGCAGCTGCACCTGCCGCGGCGACGCCACCGGCCACCGCCCCTGCAGGCCCCGCGCGCGCGCCCACGCGCATCGAGATCATCGGCGGGCGCGAATCCGACACCGACCAGCGCCGCCAGTCCACCGCCGCCAAGATCATCATCGGTCGCGAGGAGATCGAGAAGTTCGGCGACAGCACGCTGGGCGAGGTGTTGCGCCGGCTGCCCGGCGTCACTACACCCGGTGCGCCCGGCCGCGGCGGCCCGCCGCGCCTGCGCGGGCTGGGCAGCGGCTTCACGCAACTGCTGATCGACGGCCAGCGGCTGCCGCCGGGCTTTTCGCTCGACTCGCTGACGCCAGAGCAGGTCGAGCGCATCGAGATCCTGCGCGCACCCACCGCCGAGACCGGCGCGCGGGCGATCGCCGGCACCATCAATATCATTACCCGCGAAGGCTTCAAGAAGCGGCTCAACGACCTGCGCGTGGGCACCGGCATCGAGAACGGCAAGCGCACCGGCGGCAGCTTCTGGACGCACAACGAAAGCAAGGACGAGCTGACGTACACGCTGTCGGCGGCGGTGTTCGGCAACGAGCGCGCCAACAGCAGCTTCAACGAGACGCAGGTCAGCAACGTCGCCAGTAGCCAGCTGCTCGAAGACCGCGCCACGCAGACCAACGGCCAGGGGCGCGGCGTGGGCACCAACCTGAACGCCCGGCTGCAGTGGCGGTTGGGGCCCGGCGGTGACTCGGTCACGCTGACGCCGGGTCTGTTTGCCAACCGCAACCACAACCAGTTCGGGTTCGTCACCGACGCGCGGAAGACCCGTCCGAGCCCCCCCGCGTACGCCGCCCGCGGCAGCGGCGGCAACGACAACAGCTTCGTCGGCCCGCGCCTGGGTCTGCTGTACCGACAGCGTGTCGGGGACTGGCGGCTCGAAGGCGGCGGCAACCTGGGCGCCTCGCGCGCCGAGAACCACAGCACGCGTGACGAGCGTCGCGCCGACGGCAGCCTGCTGCGCAGCCAGCAAGACGACAGCGTCTCGCGCGAAAGCACGTTCAGCCTGAATGGCAAGGCCACGCGGCTGCTCGGCCGCGAAGGCGCCGAGCACAGCCTGGTGATGGGCGCCGAGCTCGAGAGCGCCCGGCGGCGCGACACGCGCACCACGCTTTATGACGGCGTGATCGCGCCGCCCACGCAGGCCGAGATCGGCGACGAATTCGAAGCCAGCACGCTGCGCCTGGCGGTGTTTGCACAGGACGAGTGGAACCTGTCGCCGAACTGGGCGCTGAACGTCGGCTTGCGCTGGGAGGGCATCACGACCCAGGGAGACGACGGCCTGGGCAACCGGCCGCAGAACCGCAACGGCGTCGCCACCCCGCTGCTGCACCTGCTTTGGAAGCCCGACCCGAAGAAACGCGACCAGGTGCGGCTGAGCCTGACGCGCAGCTGGCGCTCGCCGGCCACCAATACGCTGATCGGTCGGCCGAGCTTCTCGCGCCTGTACGACCGTACCCTGGGCCGCAACGTCGAAACCAGCCCCGACAGCGCCGGCAACCCGAACCTGAAGCCTGAACTCGCCACCGGCCTGGACCTGGCTTTCGAGCGCTACCTCGAAGGCGGCGGGCTTCTCAGCGCCAACCTGTTCACGCGCCGCCTGAAGGACCTGATGCGCTCGGAGGTGCAGCTCGAGAACGTCGCCTGGAGCGCTTTCCCGCGCTATGTGCGGCGCACGCGCAACATCGGCAGCGCCAGCACCGAGGGTCTCGAGCTGGAAGCGAAGTTCCGCCTCGATCAGTGGATCAGCGGCGCGCCGCGCACCGAGATGCGCGCCAACGCCTCGTTCTACCGCAGCCGCGTGGACAGCGTGCCAGGGCCGGACAACCGGCTTGACCAGCAGTCCAGGGCCACCGCCAACATCGGCGCCGACCACCGTTTCCGCGGCACGCCGCTGACGGTGGGCGGCAACCTCAACTGGGTGCCCGAGACCACCACCCGGCTGGCCGCCGACGAGACCAGCACCGTCAGCACCAAGCGCCAGTGGGACCTGTACGCGCTTTACAGCTTCAGCCCGACGATCGGGCTGCGCCTGATGGGCAACAACGTCGACCCGCGCGACTACAGCACGCTGACCTTCAACGACCAGCGCATCGACGCCAGCCAGCCGCTGGAGCGCACGCGCGTGCTCAGCGGGGGGCCGAGCTACCTGAACCTGCAGTTGCGGCTGGAGATGAAGCTGTAGCCGCGGGGCCGGGAAAATCCCGGGGACGCGAGGCGCCCCTGCGGCCGCACACAGCGCGGACTGCACCCGCTCAGAAGAACCCACCGGAGACAACCCGATGACACCGACCCGCCGCCGCCTGCTTTTGACCCTGGGCGCCGCCGCCACGGGCGGCCCCCTGGCCTGGAGCGCCGCCCGCGCCCAGAGCGCCTGGCCGAACAAGCCGGTGCGCATCGTCGTGCCCTTTGCGGCCGCCGGCACCACCGACATCCTGGCGCGCGCGCTGGCGCCCGAGCTGCAGCGGGCCTTCGGCCAGCCCTTCGTGGTCGATAACAAGCCCGGCGCTGGTGGCAACAGCGGCTCGGCCGAGGTGGCCAAGTCGGCGCCCGACGGCTACACGCTGGTGATGGGCACCGTGGGCACGCACGCGATCAACCCGGCGCTGTACCCGAAGATGCCCTACGACCACGTGAAGGACTTTGCGCCCGTCACGCTGGTGGCCGGCGTGCCCAACGTGCTGGTGCTCAACCCGGCCAACGCGCAGAAGTACGGCATCGCCTCGGTGGCCGACCTGGTGCGCGTGGCGCGTGCCAACCCCGGGCGGCTGAACGTGGCGAGTTCGGGCAACGGCACCTCGATCCACCTGTCGGCCGAGCTGTTCAAGAGCATGACCGGGAGCTTCATGGTGCACTTCCCGTACCGCGGTTCGGGCCCGGCGCTGATCGACCTGATGGCCGGCAACATGGACCTGATGTTCGACAACCTGCCGAGTGCCTTGCCGCACATCCGCTCGGGGCGGTTGCTGGCGCTGGCCGTCACCAGCGCGCAACGCTCGACCGCGCTGCCCGATCTGCCCACGCTGGCCGAGGCCGGCGGCGCAACGCTGCGCGGCTTCGAGGCCAGTTCATGGTTCGGGCTGCTGGCGCCGGCCGGCACGCCGGCCGACATCGTCAACCGGCTGCAGCAGGAAAGCGCCAAGGCGCTGGCCGGTGCGGCGCTGAAAGAGCGATTGCCGGCGCTGGGCGCGATTCCCAGCGGCAACACGCCGGCCGAGTTTGCCCGCCTGATCGAGGCGGAGACGAAGAAGTGGGCGCAGGTGGTGAAGATCTCGGGCGCGAAGGTCGATTAAGACCGCGGGGACATCACCCGGCCTGGTGCCAGATCACCTTCTTGCGCTGGCCCACCCAGCGCTCGTAGTTCTTCGCGAACAGATCCTCGACGCGGTTGCGCTTGACCTTGAAGGTGGGCGTGATGAGATCGTTGTCGACCGTCCACGCTTCGGTCAACAAGACCAGGCAGTCGAGTTGCTCGTGCGGGTCCAGCGACTCGTTGACGTGCTTGAGGTGCGCCGCCAGCGAGCTCTCGAGTTCGCTGCGGCCCTCGGCCTGGCCGGAATTCTTTGCCGCGTCGACATTGAGCATCAGCAGCGCCAGCGGCTGGCCGAGGTTGGCCCCGGTGACGCAGCAGGCTTCCACGGCGCTGTGCATCACCAGCTTGTCCTCGATCGGCGCCGGTGCCACGTACTTGCCCTTGCTGGTCTTGAACAGATCTTTCACGCGGCCGGTGATCTTCAGCCGGCCGGCGCCGTCCAGCGCGCCCTTGTCCCCGGTCTTCAGCCAACCGTCTGCGGTGAAGGCGTCGCGTGTCAGCTCGGGCTCCTTGTAGTAGCCCATCATCGTGGCCGGGCTCCTGGTCTGGATCTCGCCCGTGACGGGGTCGATGCGGCACTGCGTGCCCGCATAGGGCAAGCCAACGGTGCCGAAAGCCGCCGGGTCGCCGGTGGTGATGTGGCTGGCGCCCAGGTTCTCGGTCATGCCGTAGCCCTCGGCCACGTTCAGGCCCAGCTTGGCGTACCACTTCAGCAGTTC
>JBBQOR010000268.1:0-4442 GCA_038331055.1 Burkholderiales bacterium | reverse complement strand
GCTGCTGCACGCCGTCCAGCAACACGTCGTCCAGCGTGCGCTGGCCCCACCAGCCGCGGCGGGTGAAGTGCTCGATGTGCTCGCGGCGGGCGAGGATCATGCGGCGTGAATCCGGCGCGAATCCGGCGCGGCCTCAGGGCCAGCGGGCCATCAGCGCCTGCGGCACGAAGGTCGCGTGAAAGCCGCTGGGCACGCGCCGCGGCAGCCGCACGCGCGCAATCGGGCCGCGGCCGAACTCGCCGTCGCGCGCATCGAACACCAGCACCTCGGATCGCAGGGCCAGCGCGTTCCAGGCAAAGCTGACCACGTAGCCATCATCCTCGAAGCGGCTGCCATCGCGTGGCGCGAAGGCGGGCTCGTTGTAGAAGGCCTGCGGGCCGGCGCTCAGGTGCGTGAAGGCGCCGCTGCGATGGTTGACCTTGGCGATGCCGGTGAAGCGCACCTCCTCGCGTCCGCCATAGGGGAACACCACGTGATATGAGTGCTGAGACGGCCGGCCCTGGTAGTCGGCGTTGATGGCCGGGAACTCGCTGTTCAGCGTGTCGTCGATCGGCCCTTCGGTGGTCTGGCCGGTCTTCAGGTTGAAGCGCCACTGGTAGAGCCAGAAGTCGCGCTGGCGGTGGTGGATGGTGCGCTCCAGCCGGCGCGCGTCGGGCCGGCCCTGCTCATCGTCGTACAGGCGGTAGGGCGTGCCGACCATCACCACCTCGTCGCCGCCGGGGCCGCTTTCTTCCCAGGCGTTGACCACATGCAGCATGTAGCAGGGCCGCGCCTCGAACCAGCGGATCTCGCTTGCCTGCCCATAGCGCGGCAGCACCGCAAAGCGGGTCGGCATCTCGGGATGGAAGCTCAGCTTGTAGCGGCCGAGCTTCCAGGCGGCATCGTCGAGCAGCAGCGGAAAGTCATGCAGCACGGTGTAGTGCTCGGTGACGGCCATGTCGTGCGGCAGGCGCGGGCCGGGCAGGGGCACGTCGATGGCGTGGCGGCTCTTGCGGTCCGGCCCGATCACGCCATAGCGCATGTAGGGCGGTTTCGTGTCGTAGTCGAACCAGAGCAGCTCACCGGTGTGCGGGTCGGGGCGCGAGTGCGCAGAGATGCGGTCGATCGCGCCGCCGAAGTCGGCCGGGCCCAGCGTTTGAAGGGTCAGCGGATCGACGGCATAAGGCATGCCCGAGCGGTACCACATGCTGATCAGCCGGCCGGCGTGGTATTTGACGTCGGTGTTGCTGGTGTTCTTCAGCGGCTCACCGGGCCGGTCGGCGCGTGGCAGCTCCTTCAACCCTGTCCACAGCGAGTGGCCGGCGGCCTGCTCTTCCATCAGCGCGGCGGTGCGCACCCAGCGGTTGCGGTAGCTGGCCTGACCGCGGTCGAAGCGCAGCGCGTGCAGCATGCCGTCGCCGTCGTAGGCGTGGTAGCGCCAGTCGGGCGCGAAGTAGGGGTTGGGGCCGTTGCGCACGTACAGGCCGTTGAGGTCTGACGGCAGCTCGCCCTCGACCTCCAGGCGGTCGATGTCGATCTCGTCGCTGACCGGCGCATTGTTGCCTGCCAGCGCCGGGATATCGTGCACCGGCAGATCGTCAAGGCGCATGGCCGGTCTCCTGGGGGTTGTCGTCCCGATCGTTGTCGTTCCGGGCGGTGATTCGCATGGGGCCAGCTTAGGGGCAGCCCGGGCCTGCTGAGAAGCCACTGTTTCGATATGCTGACGGGTTTGCAGCCCCACCCGACCGCATGAACACCACCGAGCGCGAACGCTACTTTCGCAACCAGCCGCACCGCGTGCCGCTGGGCTACGAGGCGCATGCTGGTGACAAGCAGTTCGCCACCACGCTCGCGCGCGGCATCGAGTTGCTGCGCTGCTTCACGGCGCGTGAGCCGGCGCTGACGAACGCCGAACTGGCCGCGCGCAGCGGGCTGCCGCGGCCGACCGTCTCGCGCCTGACCTACACGCTGGTGGCGCTGGGCTATCTGCGGCACGACGCGCAAGGCGGGCGCTACCGGCCGGGCTCGGCGCTGATCTCGGCCACCTATCCGCTGATGGCCTCGCTCACCTTGCGCCAGAGCGCGCGGCCGCTGATGAACGCGCTGGCCGACGCCACCGGCGGCCATGTCTCGATGGGTATCCGCGACCGGCTGAGCATCGTGCTCGTCGAGACCAGCCGCACGCCCGGGCCGCAGATCGCGCGCGGGCCGCTGGCCGATGTGGGCCTGGCGCTGCCGATGGTCGGCTCGGCGATCGGCCGCGCCTACCTGGCGGGCTGCGAGCGCACGGTGCGCGAGGCGCTGCTCAACGAGATCCGCGTCAAGTCGGCCGAGGACTGGCGCCGTTTCGAGCCCGGGCTGCGCGCCGGCCTGCGCGAGCACGCGCGCCAGGGCTACTGCGCGCAGGCAGGAGAACTGGTGCCCGAGGTGCTGGCCGTGGGCGCGTTCTTCGGCACCCTGCCCGGTGGCGAGCGCGTCGTCTTCAACTGCAGCTTCGTGCGCGGAATGCTGGGCACGCAGGGCGGGATTGCCTGGCTGCGCGGCGAGATCGGCCCGCGCCTGCTGCAGATGGTCGAGCAGCTGCGCCCGGCCGCTTGACCGCGGCGACGCCAGGCCGCCTCAGCGCCCCCGGCCAAGGCCGGACGCCGCCCGTGCCATTCCCGTCTTGGCGCGGGCTTTCACAGCGTCGCGGCGTCGAAGGTGTTGCACTGGGCGACGCTGCCGCCGTCCAGTCCGCGCTTGAACCAGCGCATGCGCTGCTGGCTGCTGCCGTGGGTGAAGGTCTCGGGCACCGCATAGCCCTGCGACTGCTTCTGCAGCGTGTCGTCGCCGATACGCGCGGCGGCGTTCATCGCCTCTTCGATGTCACCTTGCTCGAGCCAGCCCTTGCCCTGCTGCGAGTGGTGCGTCCAGACCCCCGCCAGGCAGTCAGCCTGCAGTTCGACGCGCACCGAGATCGCGTTCATCTGCGTGGCCGAGACGCGCCCGCGCATCCCATCCACCCGCCGCGTGACGCCCAGCAGGTTCTGGACATGGTGACCGACCTCGTGCGCCACCACGTAGGCCTGGGCAAAGTCGCCCGGCGCGCCCATGCGCGAGCGCAACGTGTCGAAGAAGCCCAGGTCGAGGTAGACCTTGCCGTCGCCAGGGCAGTAGAACGGCCCCATCGCTGACTGGCCGGTGCCGCAGGCAGTGGGTGTGGCGCCGCGAAAGAGCACCAGCGTGGGCTCTTGATAGGTCTGCCCCGAGGCCTGGAAGACGCGCCCCCAGACCACTTCGGTGTCGCGCAGCACGGTGGAGACGAACAGTGCCGCCGGGTCTCTCACCGGCTCGCGGGTGCCGGGTGCGGCCGGCGACTGCTGCGTTGTGGCGCCTTCGGGCGCGCCGTCGCCCGACAGCATCCCGAGCACCGTCAGCGGGTTGATGCCGAAGATCCAGCCGCCGACCAGGGCGACGACGATCGTGCCCACCCCGATGCTGCGCCCGCCGATGCGCGGGCCACCGCCGTTGCCGCCGCCTGCGCGGCGGTCTTCGACGTTGCGGCTCTGCTCCTGGTCTTCCCATTTCATGAGTCGTCTCCGTTGTCAGCCCGCCCGGCCGAGATCAGGTCTTGGGCAAGGTCACCCCGCGCTGGCCCTGGTACTTGCCGCCGCGGTCCTTGTAGCTGGTCTCGCAGACCTCGTCGCTTTCAAAGAAGATGACCTGCGCGCAGCCCTCGCCAGCGTAGATCTTGGCCGGCAGCGGCGTGGTGTTGCTGAACTCCAGCGTCACGAAGCCTTCCCACTCGGGCTCGAAGGGCGTCACGTTGACGATGATCCCGCAGCGTGCATAGGTGCTCTTGCCCAGGCAGATCGTGAGCACGTTGCGCGGGATGCGGAAGTACTCGATCGTGCGCGCCAGCGCAAAGCTGTTCGGCGGGATGATGCAGACATCGCCCTCGATATCGACAAAGCTCTTTTCGTCGAAGTTCTTCGGGTCGACGACCGTGCTGTAGATGTTGGTGAAGACCTTGAACTCGCGGGCGCAGCGGATGTCGTAACCGTAGCTGCTGGTGCCGTAGCTGACGATGCGCTGGCCGGCTGCGTCTTGCCGCACCTGGCCAGGCTCGAAGGGCTCGATCATCCCGTGCTGCTCGGCCATGCGGCGGATCCAGCGGTCGCTCTTGATGCTCATCAGGTCATTCTAGGAGCGTGCCGTTCGGGGCCGAACCGAGGCTCAGCCCGGCCCCAATAGCTCGAGCAGTGTGCGCGCCGCGCGGGTGCACATCGCGCCGTCCACATCCAGGTGCGTCACCGCGCGAACCGTGCGCGCCCCGAACGCGTTCAGCAGCACGCCGCGCTCGCGCGCCGCGGCCACCAGCGCAGCGGCATCCGGCGCAGCGGGCCGCAGGTGGAAGACCACGATGTTGGTCTGCACGGTGGCCAGGTCCAGCTGCACCGCCGGATGCGGTGCCAGCGCCTCGG
>JBBQOR010000267.1:0-4456 GCA_038331055.1 Burkholderiales bacterium | reverse complement strand
CCGGCCTCGGGGCCCGGGTTGCCCGATGGCGGCATCCACAGGGGTTCGATGCGCGACGTCTGGGTCAGCGTGCGCGGCGGCAGGCTGCGGCCCGAGAAGGCGGGGCCGCGCGTGTCCAACAACACCTGGCCGGCGCTGCGCAGCTCGATCCAGCCCTCCAGCCCGATCAGCGCGCGCCGCGCCTGTTGCTCGAAGTTGGCCAGTTGCAGGCCGCTGGCCGGCGCCGGCCCATCGAGCAAGGGCGACTGCGCGAGCACGCGGGCGATGGTCGCCCGGCGCATCAGTTCGCCGTCGATGACCTGCGAAAAGGCCCGCGCGGTCTCGCGCAGCGTACGTTCGTTGGCCTGGCGCTCGGCGTCGTAGGTGGAGCTGATCAACCAGGCCACGCCGAGCATGCCTGGCAGCAGCACAGCCAACACCAGCAACAGAACGCGGGAGCGGATCGAAAAAGACATCGACGGGGCTTTATCAGGACGGGCGAAGGGCTGCGGGGGCGGCCCGGCCAGACCTTTCGGCAGGCTTTGCGGCTCGGCTCGTGCGGCCACGCTGTTCGGATCAGACGATAGCCCCAGTCGAAACTCTCTTGTGCCCCTCATCTGCGGGGGACGCCAGCCGGACGGGTCGAGATTGGGGGAAAGCGCCATCGGGGACTCCGACGGCAAACGCCGTGCCTGCTGGCCGTGTGCGGCGGCGCACGGACAGTGCTGCGCATCTGGCTTACAAGGAAATGGCCTGCGATCCCGCGCACGGCGACCGACATCGCATCGTCGGATACCGGCCTCAAGCAAATCTGCAAAAAAGGAATCCCCATGGGCAAATACCTGATCGCCTGGCTTCTCGGCGTACCGGCCTTCTTGCTGTTGCTGTTCTTCGTCTTCTTCTGATGAGCACCGCAGCGAAGACTCCCCACGACCCAGCCGAGCCGGCTGGCCAAGGCAACCAGCAGCGTGAGCGGCTGCTTCAATCGCAACGCGACGCGCACGCCCAGGATCCGCGCAGCTTCAAGGAAGACGCGCTGGACGACAAGATCGTCAGCGTGGAACCCGACGGAACAGGCCCGACCTCGACCGAGACCTTCGATGCGCCAGCCGACCGGGCGCTGGGCTCGGGGTCGAAGCCCCCGCCAGCGTCTTGAATCCAGGCCGCAGCGGGCTGCCCGCAATGGCGATGCGGGCCGCAGCGCTGACGGCGGTTCTGTGGCTCGGCGCCTGCGGGGAAGCCACCGTCTTGCCGCTGCGCGCCGACGAGGGCGTCAGGCCGCGCCTGGCGGAGCCCGTGCGCACGCTGGTGCCCACGGTGAACATTGCGCCGGCCCAGCGCTGGCCGGCTGGCACCGCACCGCAGGCCGCGGCAGGTTGGAAGCTGTCGAGTCTCGCGGCCGGTCTGGACCATCCACGCTGGCTGTTCGTGCTGCCCAATGGCGACGTGCTGGTGGCCGAGTCCAACGCACCGAAACGACCGGCCGACAGCCCCGGCATCAAGGGTTGGATCATGCGTCTGGTGATGGCCCGCGCCGGCGCCGGCGTGCCCAGCGCCAACCGCGTCACGTTGCTGCGCGATGTGGACCGCGATGGTGTGGCCGAGAGGCGAGAGATCTTTGCCGAAGGTCTGAATTCTCCCTTCGGCATGGCTTTGGTGGGTGACCGCTTCTATGTGGCCAACACCGACGCGGTGCTCGAATTTAGCTACAGGGACGGCCAGACGAAGCTCGACCCGCCATTGCGGCGCTTGACCGAACTGCCCGCCGGCGACATCAACCACCACTGGACCAAGTCGCTGATCGCCAGCCCTGACGGCAGCAAGCTCTTCGTCGGCGTCGGCTCCAACAGCAACGTGGCAGAGAACGGTCTGGCGGCCGAGGAAGGAAGGGCCGCAGTCTGGGAGATCGACCGCGTGAGCGGCAGCAAGCGGCTGTTCGCCAGCGGGCTGCGAAACCCGGTCGGGCTGGCGTGGCTGCCGGCAGCGCAGGGCGCCCCCAGGCTGTGGGCGGTGGTCAACGAGCGTGACGAACTCGGCAGCGATCTGGTGCCCGACTACCTCACCGCCGTGGACGACGGCGCGTTCTACGGCTGGCCCTTTAGCTGGTGGGGCAACCATGCCGATCAGCGTGTCACGGCGCCCGACCCGCGACGCGCGACGCCGGTGCGTGTGCCCGACTTCTCGCTCGGCTCGCACGTCGCACCTCTGGGGCTGGCGGCTGGCCGACTGGGCGGACGCGAAGGCGTATTCGTCGGGCTGCATGGGTCGTGGAACCGGCGGCCTCACTCGGGCTACAAGGTGGTGTTCGTGCCTTTCGAGCAGGGCACCCCGCAGGGCCTTGCGCAGGACGTGCTGACCGGCTTCCTCGATGCGGAAGGCAGGGCGCGCGGGCGCCCGGTGGGTGTGGCCGTGGATGCGCAGGGCGCATTGCTTGTGGCCGACGATGTGGGCAACACGGTGTGGCGCCTGGCACCCGCCCGCGCCCTGCCCTGAACCCGGTGCACGGCATGGCTGCCGCATCGTCCGAACTCGGCGGCGCCACCGCCTTCCTCGCCGGCGGCGGCGAGATGGGGCGGCTGGTTCGTGCGCACGATTGGGCTGCCACCGACCTGGGCCCGCCCAGCGGCTGGCCGGCCGGGCTGCGCGCCACGGTGCAGACCATGCTGAACACGCGCCACCCGGTGTTCGTGTTCTGGGGCCCGCAACACCGGTGCCTGTACAACGATGCCTACAGCCATTCGCTGCGCGCCGACAAGCACCCGGCGATGCTCGGCCGGCCCGGCCGCCAGGTCTGGCCCGAGATCTGGCACATCATCGGCCCGCAGATCGATCAGGTGATGACGGGTGGCGAAGCCACCTGGCACGAGAACCAGCTGGTGCCGATTCTTCGCAACGGCGTCGTCGAGGAGCTCTACTGGACCTACAGCTACGGCCCGATCGGCGACGACGGCGCACCGCATGGTGTCGGCGGCGTGCTGGTCCTGGTCACGGAGACCACGCCGCAGGTGCTTGCCCGGCACGGGTTGCAGGCCGCCGAACGACGCTGGCGAAGCCTGTTCGACCAGACGCCAGGCTTCGTCTGCATCCTGCGCGGACCCGAGCACCGCTTCGAGTTCACCAACCCGCGCTATGAGCAACTGATGGGCGGGCGGCCGCTGATCGGGCGGACCGTCGCGCAGGCCGTGCCCGAAGCCGTCGAGCAGGGCTTTGTCGGGCTGCTGGACAACGTCTTCCGCAGCGCGCAGGCGTACAGCGCCGAGGCGCAGCCGCTCGTGCTCAGCGGCGCCGACGGCGCTGACAGGCGGGTGCATCTGGACTTCGTCTACCAGCCGATCCTGGAAAACGGCCGGGTGACCGGCATCTTCGTGCAGGGCTCGGACGTCAGCGACCGGGTGCGCGCCACCGCCGCACTGGTCGACAGCGAAGCGCGCTGGCGGGCGCTGGCCGAGAACCTGCCCGGCGGCGCGGTGTTCGTCGTCGACCGCGAGCTGCGCTACCTGATGGCCGCCGGTGAGGCGCTGGGCGCAGCAGGCCTATCGGCCTGCGACATGGTCGGGCGCACGGTGTTCGAGGTTGTGCCCGATGAGCGTGCCGAGGTCTACGCGGCCGATTACCGCAAGGCGTTGACTGGTGAACCATTCGAAGTCGAGCGCCAGGATGGCGGCCGCAGTTACCTCACCCGCGGCGTGCCGCTGCGCGACGACAGTGGCAGCGTTTACGGCGTGCTCGTCGCCGCCTTCGACATCACTGCGCGGCGCAAGGTGGACGAGGATCTGCGCCGCGCCCGGGCCCAGCTCGAGGGCGTGCTGTCGGCCGCC
This sequence comes from Burkholderiales bacterium, assembly GCA_038331055.1. Classification (GTDB taxonomy): domain Bacteria; phylum Pseudomonadota; class Gammaproteobacteria; order Burkholderiales; family Burkholderiaceae_C; genus Rubrivivax. The sequence continues at coordinate 659 of JBBQOR010000267.1, read as the reverse complement.
GAGATCGGCGTCTGGAGCTGGCGGATGAGCGAGGGCGTGATCCGCCACGACCGGAATCTGGCGCGGCTGTACGGTCTTCCGGGTATCAGCTCGTCGACCCCGCAGCAACACTTCGATCGCATCCACCCCGACGACCGCGCGGCGGTACAGAAGGCCGTGGAAAGTGCCATGCAAAGCGGTCAGCTGTACGTGCGCGAGTACAGGGTCGTCGATGCCGAAGGCGGGGTACGTTGGCTGGGCACTCGCGGTCGGCTGCAGCGCGACGACGCCGGCCAGGCCGAGACGATGAACGGCCTGGTGATCGACATCAGCGACCTCAAGAAGCTCGAAGAGTCCCTGCTGGCCAGCGATCGCCACAAGGACCACTTCCTGGCCACCCTGGCGCACGAGCTGCGCAGCCCGCTGGCCCCCCTGGTGACCGCCGCCAAGCTGCTGGGCAGCGAAACGCTGGACGCCGCGCAACTGGCATGGTGCTCGGACATCATCACCCGCCAGGTGCAGCACATGACGGTGCTGCTTGACGACCTGCTCGACCTGTCCGGCATCAAGCACGGCCGGCTGCGCATCACCACAGAGCCGATCGCACTGCGAGGTGTGATCGCGGCCGCGGTGGAAACCGCGCTGCCGCTGATGAACTCGCGGCAGCAGCATCTGCAGGT
>JBBQOR010000266.1:0-4464 GCA_038331055.1 Burkholderiales bacterium | reverse complement strand
GCTTCAGCGCCGGCACGGCGGTGGCCGCCAGTGCCTTCACCAGCGGTGTGGCCGCCGCGGCACCGAACTACGGCTACACGAGCAAGCTCACCGGGCCGCACACGCTGGTGCTGCGCGCGGTCGACGCCGACGGCGCCAGCTCCAGCGGCCAGACAGAAGGCGCAACCGTGCTGCGCAGCGGCCGCCTGCGTGTGGCCAACGGCTTCGGCCGCGAGAGCGCCGCCCTGCAGCTCACCGTGCAGGCCGAGTACTGGAGCGGCTCGAGCTGGCTGCTCAACGGCAACGACAGCTGCACCAGCGTGGCGTCCACCGCGGTGGCGCTGGGCAACGTGCGCACCGCCACCGGCGCCGCCGGCGTCTGGACCACCAGTGCCTCGGCCGTGTCGATCAGCGCAGGCAGCGGCACCCTGACACTGGCCGCGCCCAGCGCATCGAGTACCGGCAGCATCGACCTCGCGCTGAACCTGGGCAGCACCACCACCCACCAGAGCTGCGCCGGCACCCTGGCCGCCACCACCGGGACCGCGCTGGCCTGGCTGCGCTCGCAGAACGGCAGTTGCGCCGCCACCTTCGACCGCGATCCGATGGCGCGCGCCAGCTTCGGCATCTTCGCGCCCGAGTCGCGCCGGACCGTCCATGCGCGCGAACTGTTCTAGGCGCGCCGAAGGCGGCTTCACGACCATCGAACTGGTGGCCGTGATGGTGGTGATGGGCGTGCTGGCGGTGGTCGCGCTGCCACGCCTGGACAGCGCCAACCTGATGCGCGGCGATGCCTGGCGCGACCAGGTGCAGGCCGCGCTGCGCCACGCGCAGGCCACCGCCATCAGCCACCGGCGGCTGGTCTGCGCCAGCGTGGCCACCGACGCCGTGACACTGACCATCGCCACCGCCAATCCGGCCACCGCCTGTGCCGGTGCGCTCACCGGCCCGGACGGCCACGCCAATTACGCGCGCGATACCCGGGCCATCGCCACCGCGGTGGCGCCCACCGGCGCATTGTTCTTCCAGCCCGACGGCCGCATCACCACCGACGGCGCCGGCACCACCGTCACCGACCGCACCATCACCATCAGCGGCCAGACCTCGATCAGCGTCAGCGCGGAGACTGGCCTTGTGCGCTAGCCGCGAAGCTCGTCGATGCAGTCGCCAATCCGGCAGCCGCGGCTTCACGCTGCTCGAGGCCATCGTCGCCATCGTCGTCATCAGCGTCGCGCTGACCGGCGTGCTGGTGGCCGTGCGCGAGAGCGTGCGCGGCAGTGCCGACCCGGTGGTTCAGCGCCAGATGCTGGCCGTGGCCCAGCAGTTCATGGAAGAGGTGCAGCTCAAGCCCTACGCGGCGGCGGCCAACGCGGCCAACACCGGCTGCGCGCGCACCGGTTTCAACGACCTGCTGGACTACAACGGCTACAGCAGCAGCACGGTCTGCGCGGTCGACGGCACCAGCATTGCGCTGCTGACGGGCTACTCGGTGGCCATCACGGTGGCGGCAGGCACGCTCTCGGGCCTCAGCGCGGCGCGCCGGATCACAGTCACCGTGACACGCGGCGGCCAGACGCTGACGCTCACCGGCTGGAGGACCGACTTTGCGTCCTGATTTTCGTCCTGATTTTCGTCCTGATTCGAGTCCTGATTCGCGTCATGAACCCCGCCGCCAGCGCGGCTTCACGCTGATCGAGGCGGTGGTGGCCATCGTCATCTTCGGCCTGCTGGCGGTTTCGATCACCGCCTTCCTGCGCCCGGTGTTCGACAACTATCTGACCACCCGCGTGCGCGCAGAACTCACCGCGCAGGCCGGCCACGCGCTGCGCCGCATGCAGATGGAGGTGCGCAGCGCGGTGCCCAACTCGGTCCGCACGCCGTCGAGCGACTGCTTCGAGCTGGTGCCCACCAGCACCGGCGGGCGCTACCGGCGCGGCCCCGACATCGTCAACGACAGCGGCGCCAGTTGCACGCCCTCGGCCAGTTGTTCGGCTTCGCTGGACACGGCGCAGGCGAGCACCGTCTTCGATGTGCTGAGCACCCTGTCCACCACGCCGACGGTGGGCGATTTCGTGGTCATCGACAACCAGAACCCGGGCGATGTCTACGCCGGCAGCAACCGGGCGGCGATCAGCGCCGTCGCCACGCCCGCTGCCGCGTACGGCCGGCATCGGCTGACGGTGGCGAGCACGCAGTTCCCGGCCGGCTACGACGGCGGCCGTTTCGTCGTCGTGCCGGCGGCGCAGCGCGCGGTGTTCTACGTCTGCAGCGGTGCCGACGGCACGCTGAACGCCAGCGGCAACGGCAAGGGCACGCTGGTGCGCCTGGCCAACTACGGCTTCAACAGCTCGGTGCCTTCCGCCTGCCCGTCCACCGCTGGCGGCGCGGTGCTGGCGGCCAACGTGCGCTCGTGCCGCTTCATCTACGACGCCAACCAGGGCGCCACGCAGCAGAACGGCTTCGTCTCGCTGCAGCTGGAGCTGTCGCGCAACAGCGAGACGGCCAGCCTGGTCTTCGGCGTGCACGTGGTGAACACGCCGTGACCTTGCAGCGAACAGGCCAGCGCGGGCTGGGCGCCATCGCCATCATCGTGGTGCTGGTGTTGCTGGCCGGCGTGGCGGCGGCGGTGGTGCGCATCAACAGCGCGGCCCAGACCACCACCGCGCAAGAGCTGCTGTCGGCGCGCGCCGTGCAGGCCGCGCGCGCCGGGCTCCAGTGGGGCCTGTGGCAGGCCTTCAAGGGGACCTGGACCACCTGCAGCGGTGCCAGCAGCACGATAGACATGAGCAGCGAGAACGGCATGCGCGTCACCGTCAGCTGCAACAGCACGCTGTACAACGAGGGCGAATCCAGCCCCGGCGTGGCGCAGACGATGCGCCTGTACACGCTGGACGCGGTGGCCTGCAACTCGAGCAGCAGCTGCCCGGACAACGCACTGGTCACGCAGCCCGGCTACGTCGAGCGCCGCTGGCAGATCCACGCCACCAACTGATCGGTCAGCCGTCGGGATGCTGTCGTGCAGCGCGGGCATACCATCGCGCCCTCACTGGCACCAAGGACGCGCATGGCGACGCCGCACTGGTCCGAGGGCTACGCCACCGCCACCGGCTACACGCATCAGTACTACGCTGACCTGAACCCGCAGCGCGCGGCCTTCCTGCTGCTGCTCGAAGGGCTGGACGGGCCACCGCCAGGGCCCTGCTGCGAGCTGGGCTTCGGCCAGGGCCTGTCGCTGGCGATGCATGCGGCCGGCGACCCTTCGCGACGCTGGTGGGGCAACGACTTCATGCCCGACCACGCCGCGCAGGCGCAGCGCCTGATGGACGCCGCCGGCTGCGATGGGGTGGTCAGCGACCAGAGCTTCGAGGACTTCTTCGCCCGCAGCGACCTGCCGCAGTTCGCCTTCGTCGCGCTGCACGGCGTATGGAGCTGGGTCTCGGCGGCCAACCGCGAGCGCATCGTCGGCTTCCTGCGCCGCCATCTGATGCCGGGCGGCGTGCTCTACATCGGCTGGAACACGCTGCCCGGTTGGGCCCCGCTGCTGCCGCTGCGCGAGCTGATGCTGCAGCACATGCGCCGCGCCAGCGCCGCCGGCGCGTCCGACGCGGTGCGCGTGCAGGCCGCCCTGGCCTACGCGCAGAGGCTGCTCGCCCACGACGGCACGCAAGAGGCCAGCCTGCCGATCCTGCGCGCGCGGCTGGCCGATCTGGCCACCAAACCGGCCACCTACGTGCTGCACGAACTGCTCAACGAGGACTGGCACCCGATGTCGTTCGCGCAGACGGCCGCCGAGCTGGATGCGGCGCGGCTGTCCTACGCCGGATCGTCAGAGCTGCACTACCGCTTCGCCGATGCGCATTTTTCTGCCGCCCAGCAGGCCGAGCTGGCGTCCACCGAAGACCTGGTGCTGCGCGAGATGGCGCGCGACCTGATGCTGGGCGCGCGCTTTCGCCGCGAGTACTGGGTGCGCGGCCGGCGGCCGCTGGCGCGCACCGAAGTCGCCCAGCGGCTGCGCGCCCAGCGGGTGGTGCTGGCCGCCGGGGCGCACGAGGTGCCGGGCGTGGTGCACGGGCCGCACGCCGACATCACGCTGGACCGCACGCTGCTGGGCGCGGTGCTGGCGGTGCTCGAGCGCGCCGGCGGCCCGCTGGCGCTGGGGCCGTTGCTCGACGACGCCACGCTGGCCGGGCGCCGCCCGGACGAGGTGCTGGATCTGCTGGCGGCGCTGATCGGCACGCGCGCCGTGCATCTGGCGGCGCCGCTGGCGCAGGAACAGGCCGCGCAGCCCTTCACGCAACGCCTGAACGCCCATCTGTGCGGCCCCCACGCGCACCGGCTCGAGATCCGCGATCTGGCCAGCCCGGTGACTGGCGGTGGCGTCCCGGTGCCGGCCTCGCTGCAACTGATGCTGGCCGCGCGCCAGGCGGCGCCCGAACAACCCGAGCGCTGGGCCGGTCTGCTGCTCGACGCGATGCAGGCCGAGGG
>JBBQOR010000265.1:0-4475 GCA_038331055.1 Burkholderiales bacterium | reverse complement strand
GATGCACGACACCGGCCTGGCCGTGCGGCTGGACCTGCCGGTAGAAGAGCTGCCCGTCGGCGAACGCCAGCGGCTGGAGATCCTGAAGGCGCTTTACCGCGGCGCGCGCATCCTGATCCTCGACGAGCCCACCGCGGTGCTGACGCCGCAGGAGACGGCCTCGCTGTTCGAGACGCTGCGCCGGCTGCGCGCGCGCGGCACGACGATCCTGCTCATCACGCACAAGCTCAAGGAGATCATGGTGCTGTGCGATGCCGTGACCGTGATGCGCGGCGGCCGCGTGGTGCTCGACACGCCCATCGCCCAGACCGGCCTGGACGCGCTGGCGCAGGCGATGGTGGGCCGGCGCGTGAAGATGGGCCGCGAGGACCAGCCGCAGCGCGCCGCGGCCCCCGCCGACGCCGAGGTGCTGCTGCGCGCCGAGGGCCTGGGCTGGCGCGATGCACTGGGCGTGCCGCGGCTGGCCGAGGTGTCGCTGGCGCTGCGCGCCGGCGAGATCGTCGGCATCGCCGGCGTCACCGGCAACGGCCAGAGTGAGCTGCTCGATGCGTTGTCGGGCCTGCTGGTGCCGCAGGCGGGCACGCTCGAGCTGGGCGGGCAGCGCTTCACGCCCGCGCACTGGATCACACCCCGTCGCGCGCGCGAGCTGCGGCTGGCCCATGTGCCCGAAGACCGCCACCAGCGTGCGCTGGTGTTGCCCTTCCCGGCCTGGGAATCCGCCGTGCTCGGCTACCAGGACCGGCCCCGCTACGCGCGCGCCGGCTGGATGCGCGGCGCCACGATGCGCCGCGACACCGCCGAGATGATGGAGCGTTACGACGTGCGCCCGCGCAACCCGCAGCTGCGCTCATCCAAGTTCTCCGGCGGCAACCAGCAGAAGCTGGTGCTGGCGCGCGAGGCGCAGCTGCAGGACCGCCCGCCGCGGGTGCTGCTGGTGGGCCAGCCGACGCGCGGCGTGGACATCGGCGCCATCGAGTTCATCCATGGCCGGCTGCGCGCCTTGTGCGAGGGCGGTGGCGCGGTGCTGGTGGTGTCGTCAGAGCTCGATGAAATCCTCGCGCTGGCCGACCGCGTGCTGGTGATGAACGGCGGGCGCATCGCCGGCGAGCTGCCGATCGAGCGCTGCGACGAGGCCGCGCTCGGCCGCCTGATGGGCGACTCCGCGGCCGAGCCCGCGCCGGCCGCGGCCTGACCCGGCCCGCACAGCGCGCAGCGAACCGCCATGTCATCGCACAGCATCGAGCTGCCGCGCTGGATCGACCTGGTCGTCCTGCCGGTCTTCAACCTGATGCTGGCGCTGCTGGTGGCCGGCGTGGTGGTCTGGTCGGTCGGGCTCGAGCCGCTGCAGGTGATCAGGCTGCTGCTCAAGGGCGCGTTCGGCAGCGCAGTCGGCTGGGGCTACACGCTGTACTACGCCACCACCTTCGTCTTCGCCGGGCTGGCGGTGGCGGTGGCCTTTCACGGCGGCCTGTTCAACATCGGCGGCGAAGGCCAGGCCACGATGGGCGGCCTGGGCGCCGGGCTGGTGGCGCTGGCGCTGGCCGCTCACTGGCCGGCCTGGGCGCTGCTGCCGGCGATGGTGGCCGGTGCGATGGTCTTCGGCCTGGCCTGGGCCGCGGTGCCCGCAGCGTTGCAGGCCTGGCGCGGCAGCCACGTGGTCATCACCACCATCATGTTCAATTTCATCGCCGCCGCGCTGCTGGCCTGGCTGCTGGTCAACGTGCTCAAGGCACCGGGCAACATGACGGTGGAGAGCCGCGCCTTCGGCCCGAACGCGCTGCTGCCGGGCATGCACCAGATGCTGGGCGCGCTCGGCATCGCCTGGCCGCGAACACCGCTCAACGCCAGCGTGCTGCTGGCCGCGCTGGCCTGTGTGATGGTGTGGCTGGTGCTGTGGCGTTCGCGCGCCGGCTTCGCGCTGCGCGCCACCGGCTTCGCGCCCGAGGCCGCGCGCTACGGCGGCATCGCACCGCGGCGGCAGGTGATGCTGTCGATGATGCTGTCGGGCGCGCTGGCCGGCCTGGTGGGCGTCAACGAGATCGCCGGCGTGCACAACCGGCTGCTGCCCGACTTCGTCGCGGGTGCAGGTTTTGCCGGCATCGCCGTCAGCCTGATCGGGCGCAATCACCCGGTGGGCATCGTGCTCGCCTCGCTGCTGTTCGGCGCGCTGTACCAGGGCGGGGCCGAGCTGGCGTTCGAGATGCCCGGCTTCAGCCGCGACATGGTCTACACGCTGCAGGGTCTGATCGTGCTCTTTGCCGGCGCGATGGCGATGGTGGCCGCGCCGATGTTCGCGCGGCTGCATGCCGCGCTCACGCGGCGGGGGGCGGCCGGTGGATGAGATCGGCACGCTGCTGGCGTCCACGCTGCGGCTGGCCACGCCGCTGATCCTGTGCGCGCTGGCCGGCTGCGTGAGCGAGCGCGCCGGCGTGATCGACCTCGGCCTCGAAGGCAAGATGCTGCTGTGCGCCTTCGCGGCCGGCGCGATGGGCGCCATCTCGGGCAGCTTCGCGCTGGCGCTGCTGGCGGCGGTGGCGGTGGGCGTGGCGCTGTCGATGCTGCACGGCTATGCCTGCGTCAGCCATCGTGGCGACCAGGTCGTGATGGGCGTGGCGATCACGATGACCGCCGCCGGGCTGACGGTGGTGCTGGGGCTGGCCTGGTTCAAGCTGGGCGGGCAGACGCCGCCGGTGTCTGACGCCGTGCGCCTGGACCCGCTGCTGGCTGACGCGGCCAAGGCGCTGGCCGGCGTGCCGTTGCTGGGCGCGCTGGCGCAGGCTTTCCTCGGCCACAACGCGCTGGTCTACGCGGCCTTTGTGCTGGCCGGCGCCGTCTGGTGGCTGCTCTACCGCACACGCTTCGGGCTGCGGCTGCGCGCGGCCGGCGAGAACCCGGCGATGGTCGACGCGGCCGGCGTCTCGGTGATCGGGCTGCGCTACCGCGCGCTGGCCATCAACGGCGTGCTGGCTGCGCTGGCCGGCGCCTATCTGGTGCTGGCGCTGAACTCCAGCTTCAGCCCCAACATGACGGCCGGGCGCGGCTACATGGCGCTGGCGGCGATGATCTTCGGCAAGTGGCACCCGCTGGGCGCGCTGGCGGCCTGCTTGCTGTTCGGCTTTCTGGATGCCGCCTCGATCCGCCTGCAGGGCACCATGCTGCCTGCGCTGCTGGGCGGCGGCGAGGTGCCGGTGCAGGCGATCCAGGCGCTGCCCTACGTGCTGACGGTGGTGCTGCTGGCCGGCTTCATCGGCCGCGCGCGTGCGCCCAAGGCGCTCGGGCTTCCTTACGTGAAAGAACGCTGAGGCCGCCGCCGATGACGCTGGACCCGACCACGCTCGAAAGCCTGCTCGACGCGGCGCGCGCCGCCCGCACGCGGGCCTACGCGCCTTACTCGCGCTTCAACGTCGGCGCCGCGCTGCTCGATGAGCAAGGCCGTGTGCACGCCGGCTGCAACGTCGAGAACGCCGCCTACCCGCAGGGCAGTTGCGCCGAGGCCGGCGCATTGGCGGCATTGGTGCTGGCGGGAGGCACGCGGGTGCTGGCGGTGGCGGTGGACGCGGGCTCGCCGTCGCTGGCCCCGGTGACGCCGTGCGGCGGCTGCCGCCAGCGGCTGCGCGAGTTCGCTGCCGACGCTGCGCCGGTGCTCATCGCCGATGGACAGACGGTGCGCCTGCGCACGACACTGGGTGCCCTGCTGCCGAACAGTTTCGGCCCCGACCACCTGTCAGACCAACTGATGGACCACCCGGCCAGCCCGCGATGACCGACGACAACGAACTCAGCGCGGCCGTGGCCGCCAGTGCCGCCCACATCCAGGCCCGCTGCCTGGGGCCTGAGCGCCCGACCGTGGCCGTGCTGCTGGGCAGCGGCTGGGGGGGCGCGGCCGAACTGGTGCAGGGCGCGGTGGATCTGCCCTATGCCGAATTGCCGGCGTTTCCCGCGCTGGCCATCGGTGGGCATGCCGGGCGGCTGCGCATCGGGCGCATCGGCCGCCACCCGGTGGCGCTGCTGGCCGGCCGCAAGCACGCCTACGAGAGCGGGGACGCCGGCGCCATGAAGGGCCCCAACCGCACGCTCGCGGCGCTCGGTGTGCAGGTGCTGCTGCAGACCAACGCGGCAGGCAGCCTGGATGCTGCGGTGGCGCCGGGCGAGGTGATGCTGATCAGCGACCACCTGAACATGCCGCAGCGCTCGCCGCTGGTGGGCGAGACCGGCGACGGCCGCTTCGTCGACATGGGCGCGGCCTACGACCCGGCTCTGCGCGCCTGCGCCCGCGCCGCCGCGGCGCGCCAGGGCATCACGCTGCACGAGGGCGTGTACGCCTGGGTGCTCGGGCCGCAGTTCGAGACGCCGGCCGAGATCCGCATGCTGCGCCTGCTGGGCGCCGATCTGGTCGGCATGTCCACCGTGCCGGAGGTCATCGCCGCCCGGCACATGGGGGTCGCGGTGGTGGCGGTCTCGCTCGTCTCCAACCG
>JBBQOR010000264.1:0-4476 GCA_038331055.1 Burkholderiales bacterium | reverse complement strand
GCGCGCGACGCTGGCGCCGATGTCCATCCACAAACTGATCAGCGTGGTGGCCGACAGCGTGATGGTGCCGGGGTAACGCGAGTGCTCGTTGCTCTTGCCGAAAGCCGCGGTGGGCAAAAAAAGCACCGGCAGATCGTCCGGCAGCTTGGGGATGGCCGCGCGCACCACGCCGTCGATGGTGGCGGTGTCGGTGGAGATCGGCATGTGCGGGCCGTGCTGCTCTGTGGCGGCTACCGGCAGCACGGCGATCAGCCGCTCGCGGTCCATGCCGGCGAGCGCCTCGCTGGTGTGGTCAGACCAGTAGCGGCTGTGCAGCGTGGGCATCTTCGCGGGCTCCGTTGGAATGGCTTGGAATAGCTGGACGCTTGCAGTCTAAGGCGCCTGCGGCCTGCGGCTGGAGACCACGATGCCGCCGACGATGAGCATGAACGCCGCCGCGTGGTACGGGCGCGGCACCTCGTTCAGCAGCAGCGCCGACAGCAGCGCGGCAAACAGCGGCGTCAGGTTGTTGAAGATGGCCGCCAGCGCCGGGCCGCCCTGCGCCACACCCAGCCCCCAGCAGCGGTAGGCCACCACCGAGGCACCCAGCGACACATAGACCAGCGCGGCAGCCACGCCCCAGCTCCAGCGGATCGGGTGCGTGCCCAGCGCCTGCTCGCCCGCGGCGAACAGGGCCGCGGCGACGCAGCCGAACAGCGTCTGGATCAGCAGAAAACCGGCCCAGTCCCAGTCGGGCCGCTCGGCACCCCGCATGTGGGCCGGCGGGCGCGCCAGCAACCAGCTGTAGAAGGACCAGCCGATGACGGCCAGCAGGATGAAGAAGTCGCCCGGCACCAGGCGCACCTGCAGCAGGCTGCCCGGGTCGCCGCGCGAGAGCACCAGCAGCACGCCGGCGACGCCGAAGACGGCGCCACCGAGCTGCCAGCGTGTCGGCCGTACGCCGAAGCACAGAGCGCCCACCGCCAACGTCCACACCGGCATGCTGGAAGCCACCAGCGTGACGTTGATCGCGCTCGAGGTCACCAGCGCCAGATACTGCAGCGAATTGAACGCGCCCACGCCCAGCAGACTGACCACCAGCAGGTAGGGCCAGCGCGCGCTGATGCGCGACCAGGGCGTCAGTGCGCGCCAGGCGAACGGCAGCAGGATCAGGGCCGTCAACAGCCAGCGCAGCAGGCTCAGCGTCAGCGGCGGCACCTGATCGACCATCATCCGGCCGATCACCGCGTTGCCCGCCCACATCAACGGCGGCAGCGTCATCAGCAAGGCAAGCCGCGGGCTGATCGTCAAGTGGGCGTCAGTGCCGAACCGGGCCGCCCGGCGCCGCAGTTCCAGCATTGCTCGAAGGGCCCGTCGACCGTCTCGCCGCAGGCATGGCAGCGCCAGTGCAGATGCGGCAGGTGGCGCAGCGCGTGCAGCAGCGCGGCGGCGCGCTCGAACTCGCTGTCGTCCATCACCCAGACTTCGGGCAGCGCCTGGTCGGGCGGGATCTCCCCCGCGATGCCGCTGGTGAACATGCGCTGCACGGTGGTGTGGATGCCGCCCTGGCTCAGCAGGTCGGCCCACAGGGTGGCCAGGGCGGCATTGGGGGCTTGAATCAGGCGCTTCATCGGGGGCGGTGGCTTCGGGCAGCATCGTCGCATGCTCTCCTGGGCCGCCGACGCGGTGTTGCTGCTGCACGCCGCCTTCATCGTCTTTGTCGTGCTGGGTGCCCTGCTGGTGGCACGCTGGCCGGCCGTGGCATGGTTGCATCTGCCGGCGGCGGCCTGGGGCGTGTGGATCGAGTGGTCAGGCGGCCTGTGCCCGCTGACCCCGCTGGAGCAGCGGCTGCGCCTCGCCGCCGGTGAGCAGGGCTACCGCGGCGGCTTCATCGAGCACTACCTGACCGGCGCGATCTACCCCGAGGGCCTGACGCGCGAGTGGCAGTGGGCGCTGGGCGCCTTCGTGCTGCTGCTGAACGTGGGCCTCTATGCCGCGATCTGCGCGGCACGGCGGCGGCGGCGGCGCAGCGCAGCCCGCGCGCGGAAGCCTTAACCTTCGCGCCCCGAACCAGCCTGAGAGAGCCCGATGCCCCGCACCATCCAGATCAGCGCCTACGGCGGCCCCGAGCAGATGCAGATGGTCGACCTGCCCGTCGGCGAGCCCGGCCCCGGGCAGATCCGCATCCGCCACCACGCCTGCGGGCTGAACTTCATCGACGTCTACCAGCGCACCGGCCTGTACGCCAACCCGCTGCCGCTGACGCTGGGCATGGAAGGCGCCGGCATCGTCGAGGCGGTGGGCGAGGGCGTCACGCACCTGAAGGCCGGCGACCGCGCGGCCTACGCCAGCAACCCGCCGGGCAGCTACAGCGAAGCCCGCGTGATGCCGTCCTGGAACGTGGTGCGGCTGCCCGACGACATCGCCTTCGACACCGGCGCGGCGATGATGCTCAAGGGCCTGACCGCGCAGTACCTGCTGAAGAAGACGCTGCCGGTGGAGGGCCTGCAGGCCGGCGACTTCGTGCTCTTCCACGCCGCGGCGGGGGGGGTCGGGCTGATCGCCTGCCAGTGGGCCAGGGCGCTGGGCCTGCAACTCATCGGCACCGCAGGCGGTGCCGCCAAATGCGCGCTGGCGCTGGCGCACGGCGCGGCGCATGCCATCGACTACACGAGCGAAGACTTCGTCGCCCGCGTCAAGCAGATCACCGGCGGCCAGGGCGTGAAGGTGGTCTACGACTCGATCGGCAAGGACACCTTCGACAAGAGCCTGGACTGCCTGCGCCCCTTCGGGCTGATGGCCAGTTTCGGCAATGCCAGCGGCCCGGTGGCGCCCTTTGCCCCCGGCATGCTGGGCGCCAAGGGTTCGATCTACTTGACGCGGCAGACACTGTTCACGCACATCGCCACGCGCGAAGCCACGCAGGCGATGGCTGACGACCTGTTCGCCGTGGTTCAGAGCGGCGCGGTGAAGATCCGCATCGACCAGCGCTACCCGCTCGCCGAGGTGGCGCAGGCGCACCTTGATCTGGAAGCGCGCAAGACCACCGGCTGCACTGTGCTTCTGCCTTGACGCCCTGATGCCTTGACGCCTTGATGCCTTGACGCTTCGGCCGCGGCGCGGCTCAGCGCTTCGTGCCGGGCTTCATGATCATCGTGCGCTGGAACCAGGCCTCGTTCATGTTGCGCAGGAACTGCGGCGTCAGGCTGTAACCGGACTTGTCGCCGATCACCGACTCGCTGCCGCAGCGCGGGCAGACAGCAGTCATCGGCTCGTCGTTCTGCGGCTCTTCTGCGGCCAGCGGGTCCCAGCCCGTCCAGGCCGTGATCTCTGAGGGCGGGAAGGTCTGCAGGCAAAAGAAGCAGCCGCACTCGGTGCTGGCTTCGACCTCCGCCTGGTTGCGGATGCTGTGCTCGTGCGCGGCGAGGAGGTCGGGCATGGTGTGGATGTCAGCAGCAGTGAAAGGGTGGTGGAAGGGCGGGGGCCACGTTGGCCGGTCGCCGCGCGGAACCTGCGTTTTACACCGTGCGCAGGGCCACCGCATCCACAAGGCGGCTGCTGGACGCCGCCGGGGCTGCCTGGGCCAGGCTGAATCCTGCCGGGCTCTTCCCTGATCGGACCAAGGGATTGCCCGGGTCGTTGCCGTTTTCCAAGGCGGTCCAGGCCAGCAGCACCCGAGGCGCCGGGCGCTCTACTTCAAGGTATTGGCCAGGAACGCCTGCAGCCGTTCGCTGCGCGGGCGCAGCAGCACCTCCTGCGGGTCGCCCTGCTCCTCGATGCGGCCCTGGTGCAGGAAGACCACGTGGTTGCTGACCTCGCGCGCGAAGCTCATCTCGTGCGTCACGACGATCATCGTGCGGCCTTCCTCGGCCACGCCGCGCATCACACGCAGCACCTCGCCCACCAGTACGGGGTCCAGCGCCGAGGTCGGCTCGTCGAACAGCATCACGGTGGGCTCCATCGCCAGCGCGCGCGCGATGGCCACGCGCTGCTGCTCGCCGCCCGACAGGTGCGCCGGATAGGCGTCCTTGCGGTGCATCACACCCACGCGCTGCAGGTAGCGCTCGGCGCGCTCCACCGCCTCGGCGCGCGTCAGGCCCAGCACCTGCATCGGCGCCTCGATCACGTTCTCCAGCGCCGTCATGTGGGCCCACAGGTTGAAGTGCTGGAAGACCATCGCCACGCGGCTGCGCAGGCGCTGCAACTGGGCCGGGTCCTGCGCCTTCAGGCCGCCGCGCTTGTCGGGCACCAGCGCGAGTTCTTCGCCGCCGACCACGATGCGCCCGGCGTCGGGCTGCTCGAGCAGGTTCAGGCAGCGCAGGAAGGTACTCTTGCCCGAGCCGCTGGCGCCGATCATCGAGATCACGTCGCGCGCGCGGGCCTGCACGCCGACGCCCTTGAGCACCTCATTGGCGCCGAAGCGCTTGGTGATGCCCTCGGCCAGCAGCTGGATGTCTTGCTTCATCGAGGGCTCGTTCACGGGCTGAGCAGCCTGCC
>JBBQOR010000263.1:0-4479 GCA_038331055.1 Burkholderiales bacterium | reverse complement strand
CCAGCGCAATGTGATGGCCAGTGGCGTGATCCCGCAGATCAGTCTGATCATGGGGCCCTGCGCCGGTGGCGCGGTTTACTCGCCGGCCATGACGGACTTCATCTTCATGGTGCGAGATTCGAGCTACATGTTTGTCACCGGCCCAGAGGTGGTGAAGACGGTGACGCACGAGGAGGTGACGGACGAGGAACTGGGCGGCGCAGGCACCCACACCACGCGCAGCGGCGTTGCCGACCTGGCCTTCGAGAACGATGTCGAGGCACTGCTGATGCTGCGCCGGTTCTTCAATTACCTGCCGCTGAACAACCGCCAGCCGCCGCCTTTGCGCCCCAGCGGCGACCCGGCCGACAGGCTGGATGCGAGCCTCGACACGCTGGTGCCCGACCACCCGAACAAGCCGTACGACATCAAGGAGTTGATTCACAAGGTGGTGGACGACGGCGACTTCTTCGAGCTGCAGTGCGAGCATGCGCAGAACATCGTCATCGGCTTTGCGCGCATGGAAGGCCTGAGCGTGGGCATCGTGGCCAACAACCCGATGGTGCTGGCCGGCTGCCTGGACATCAAGAGCAGCATCAAGGCGGCGCGCTTCGTGCGCTTCTGCGACGCCTTCAGCATCCCGGTCGTCACCTTCGTCGACGTGCCCGGCTTCATGCCCGGCACCGCCCAAGAGTACGGCGGCATCATCAAGCACGGGGCCAAGCTGCTCTACGCCTATGCCGAGTGCACGGTGCCCAAGGTAACGGTGATCACGCGCAAGGCCTACGGCGGGGCCTATGACGTGATGAGCAGCAAGCATCTTCGCGGCGACGTCAACTTCGCCTGGCCCAACGCCGAGATCGCGGTCATGGGGGCCAAGGGCGCCGTCGAGATCATCTTCCGCGAGGACAAGGGTGACCCGGCCAAGCTGGCCGCGCGCGAGGCCGAGTACAAGGCGCGCTTCGCCAACCCCTTCGTGGCCGGCGCGCGCGGCTTCATCGACGATGTGATCCAGCCGCACGAGACGCGCAAACGAATCTGCCGCAGCCTGGTGATGCTGCGCGAGAAGAAGCTCGACAACCCGTGGCGCAAGCACGGGAACATTCCGCTGTGAGGGGCGGCGCCATGTTCACGAAGATCCTGATCGCCAACCGCGGCGAAATCGCCTGCCGCGTCATCAAGACGGCGCAGAAGATGGGCATTGCGACGGTCGCGGTTTACTCCGAGGCCGACCGCGACGCGCGCCATGTCGAGTTGGCCGACGAAGCCGTGCTGCTGGGCCCGGCGCCGTCGCGCCAGAGTTATCTGGTGGCCGACCGCATCATCGAGGCGGCGCTGGCCACCGGCGCCCAGGCGATCCACCCGGGCTACGGTTTCCTGTCGGAGAACGCCGACTTCGCGCGCCGCGTGGAAGAGCAGGGCCTGGTGTTCATCGGCCCCAAGCACGGCAGCATCGCCGCGATGGGCGACAAGATCGCGTCCAAGAAACTGGCCATCGAGGCCGGCGTCAATACGATCCCGGGCTGGAACGCGGCGATCGACAGCGCCGAACAGGCGGTGCAGATTGCGCGGGGCATCGGCTACCCGGTGATGATCAAGGCCAGCGCCGGCGGTGGTGGCAAGGGCCTGCGCGTGGCCCTCGACGACAAGGAAGCCTTCGAGGGCTTCACGTCCTGCCGCAACGAGGCGAAGAACAGCTTCGGCGATGACCGCGTGTTCATCGAGAAGTTCATCGAAGGCCCGCGCCACATCGAGATCCAGGTGCTGGGCGACGGGCACGGCCAGATCGTCTTCCTGCACGAGCGCGAGTGCAGCATCCAGCGCCGCCACCAGAAGGTGATCGAAGAGGCGCCTTCCCCGTTCATCAGCGAAGCCACGCGTGCGGCGATGGGCGCGCAGGCGGTGGCGCTGGCGCGGGCGGTCAATTACCAGAGCGCCGGCACGGTGGAGTTCGTGGTCGGCCGCGACCAGGGCTTCTACTTCCTCGAGATGAACACCCGGCTTCAGGTGGAGCACCCGGTCACCGAGTGCATCACCGGGCTGGATCTGGTGGAGTGGATGATCCGCGTGGCCGCCGGCGAGCCGCTGCCGTTCGTGCAGGCCGACATTCCGCGCCGCGGCTGGGCGATCGAGTGCCGCATCAACGCCGAAGACCCGTTCCGCGGCTTCCTGCCCTCCACCGGCCGGCTGGTGCGCTACCAGCCGCCACCGCAGACGCTGCACGCCTCGGTGCCCACCGGTGACGGCGGGGCCGAGTCAGGCGGCGTGCGCGTGGACACCGGTGTGGCCGAAGGCGGCGAGATCCCGATGTTCTACGACTCGATGATCGCCAAGCTGATCGTGCACGGCGCCGACCGCGCCGATGCCATCGCCCGCATGCGCCAGGCGCTGGACGGCTTCGTGATCCGCGGCGTGACGAGCAACATCCCGTTCCAGGCGGCGCTGCTGGCGCACCCCGACTTTGCTGCCGGCGACTTCGACACCGGCTTCATCGCCCGCCACTATGGCCAGGGCTTCCGCGCCGAGGATGTGCCGCACGACGAGCCCGACCTGCTGGTCGCGCTGGCAGCGGCGCTGAACCGTCGTCTGCTGGAACGCGCGGCCGGCATCAGCGGGCAGATGCCGGGCCATGGCGTGGTGATCGGCAACGCTTTCGTGGTGGTGGTCAAGGGTCAGGGTGGTGAGCACCGCCATGTGCCGGTGACTCTGCAGCCGGGCGATCTACGGGGTTCCGCGCTGACGGTGCTGGTCCACGGCCGCAGCTTCGACATCGATGCCGACTGGCAGGCCAGCGCCCTGCACACCAGTGGCCGCTGCAATGGCCGCCCCTTCACCGTGCAGGCCGACCGTGACGGCCTATGGCTGCGCATCCAGCATCAGGGCACGCGCATCGAGGCGATGGTGCTGCCGCCGCGCGCCGCCGAACTGCTGCGCACCATGCCCTACAAGCCGCCGGCCGACATGAGCCGCTTCCTGCTCTCCCCCATGCCGGGGCTGCTGGTCGAACTGGCGGTCAAGCCCGGGCAGGCGGTGCAGGCCGGCGAGCGGCTGGCGGTGATCGAGGCGATGAAGATGGAGAACGTGCTGCTGGCCGCGCAGGACGGCAGCGTGGCCGAACTGCTGGCCAGCCCCGGCGAGAGCCTGGCTGTCGACCAACCGATCCTGAGCTTCAAATGACGAACCCGGACCCCTTCCGCGCTCTCCGCCCCTTTCGTGTGTTGGGCATCCAGCAGATCGCCATCGGCGGGCCCGACAAGGCGCGCCTGCGCCGCCTGTGGGTGGATCTCTTCGGCCTGCAGGTCAAGGGCCAGTTCATGAGCGAGCGCGAGAACGTCGACGAGGACATCTGTACGCTGGGCACCGGCCCGACTGCCGTCGAAGTCGACCTGATGCAGCCGCTGGACCCCGAGAAGAAGCCGGCGGTGCACACCACGCCACTGAACCACGTCGGCCTGTGGGTCGACGACCTGCCCGTGGCCGTGCAGTGGCTCGAGCAGCAGGGGCTGCGCTTTGCGCCCGGCGGCATCCGCCAGGGCGCCGCCGGCCACGACATCTGTTTCGTGCACCCCAAGGGCAACGAGCAGTTTCCGCTCGGCGGCGAGGGCGTGCTGATCGAACTGGTGCAGGCGCCGCCCGAGGTCATCGCCGCGCTGGGCTGATCAGGCGATCTTCACCTCCGTGAAACCTGTCGTGGAAGATGTTGGCGCCGATGATCGCCTCGTCGTCGACCACGCCGATGAAGGTCTTTGGACGCCGCCGTGAACTCGTCGCCGTCCGAGATCACAAGCTCGGGAGCCTCGTGTGCAAGCCATCAACCCAGACACGGCGGTTGACCCGGGCAGAGTCTGAGAAAACCAGCACTGGCGCGGTGTTGCGCTGATTTGGCAGACTCACCCGATAGGTGAATAAAGACGCGAGCGACATGGGGCCCTGCTCCAGGGCGATGGTCAGGCATCGCAGCCTGAAGTGGTGGACACGCTGGGCGGGCGCATGCACGTGCGCCGGGACGCCGGCGCCGCGGCGACGTCGCACGGACATCTTGTCTACTTCGCGGAGTTTCTGGCGGCCACCGAGGTGTTCGAGCGCTGGATGTCGAGTTGCCCGCTGATCTACAGCAACGCCAACGCGCCCGACGAACGCGACGTGCCGGGCACGCTGATGCTGGGGCTGCTGACGGACCGCAGGCCTGCTGGATCTTGTCCTTCAGCTTGCGCATGCGCAGGTCTTCGGTCATGCGCTGACGCAGCGGCGTGCCTGTGTGGGTGGTCGTGTCCATGGTTGCAGCTCCGTTGGTGAACGAGGCGGAATGACTCGATCAACAACTTCGCAGAACCAGCGCGTTGACGAAACACGACACTGGCGCCGAAGCGCCTGGCGCGATAGCGGTTTTGTCCCACGGCGCGCTGCTGCCGCACCAGGGCGGCAGCTTGGCGCACGTGGGTGGCAATCGCTTCCAGCGACGTGCCAGAGTGCAAGACGCGCGAGACACCGGCGTCCAAC
>JBBQOR010000262.1:0-4482 GCA_038331055.1 Burkholderiales bacterium | reverse complement strand
GAAGTGCTGCACTGCGTGGCCGTCAACAGCGCCACCGCCGGCCTGCATCTGGCGCTGGAAGCGCTGGGTATCGGCCCGGGCGACGAAGTCATCACCACCACGCACACCTTCACCGCCACCGCCGAGGTGGTGCGCTACCTGGGCGCCGACGTGAAGCTGGTGGACATCGATTCGGCCACGCTGAACATCGACGTGGCTGCCGTCGAGGCCGTCATCGGGCCGCGCACCAAGGCGCTGATGCCGGTGCACGTCGCCGGCCTGGCGGCCGACATGCAGGCCGTGCACGCACTGGCGCGGCAGCATGGCCTGAAGGTCGTCGAGGACGCCGCGCATGCCCTGCCCGCCACCGTGGGCGGGGCGCTGGTGGGCACGCTGGCCAGCCAGGCCACGGTCTTCAGCTTCTACGCCAACAAGACCATCACCACCGGCGAAGGCGGCATGCTGGTCACACGCGACGCCGAACTGGCGCAGCGCGCGCGCGTGATGCGACTGCACGGCATGAACCGCGATGCCTTCGACCGCTTCACCGCCAAAGTGCCCAGCTGGTACTACGAGGTTGTCGCGCCGGGCTTCAAATACAACCTGAGCGACATCGCCGCCGCGCTCGGTCTGCAACAGCTGAAGAAGGCCCGGGCCTTCCAGCAGCGCCGCGCGCAGATCGCCGCGCGCTACCAGGCCGGGCTGCAGGGCCTGCCGCTGATCCTGCCGCCCGCCGCGCCGGCCGGCGACATGCACGCCTGGCACCTGTACGTGGTGCGGCTGAGCGACCAGGCGGCGCTGGCGCGGGACCGTTTCATCGAAGCGCTGTTCGAGCGCGGCATCGGCTGCAGCGTGCACTACATCCCGCTGCATCTGCACCCCTACTGGCGCGATCGTTACGCGCTGGTGCCGGCGATGTTCCCGCACAGTCAGCGCGCCTTCGAGCGCATGGCCAGCCTGCCGATCTACACCCGCATGAGCGATGCCGACGTCGACCGCGTGATCGAGGCCGTGCGCGCCGTGCTGGGCGCGGGCTAGCCGCGCCACGGCAACTCGCAACCCCGCGTGGCCAAGCGCGCCTTCGATCTGCTGGTGGCCGGCTGCGCACTGGCGCTACTGTCGCCGCTGATGCTGGCGATCGCGCTGTGGGTGCGGCTGGGCTCGCCCGGGCCGGTGCTCTTTCGCCAGCAGCGCGTGGGCCGACATGGCGTGCCCTTTCGCATCCGCAAGTTCCGCACGATGGTGCAGGGCGCGGCCGGCCTGCCGCTGACGGTGGGCGCCGACCCGCGCATCACGCGTGCCGGCGCCTTCCTGCGCCGCCATCGGCTGGACGAGTTGCCGCAGCTGATCGACGTGCTGCAAGGCACGATGAGCCTTGTCGGCCCGCGCCCCGAGGTGCCGCGCTACGTGGCGCTGTACCCGAGCGCGCTGCGTGAGCGGGCGCTGGCCGTGCGCCCGGGCCTCACCGACCCGGCCTCGCTTTCGCACCTGGACGAAGCAGCGCGGCTGGCCGCGGCCGCCGACCCCGAACGCGAGTACGTCGAGCACATCCTGCCGGCCAAGCTGCAGCAGGCGGTGGCCTATGCCGAGCGCGCGACGCTGGCCACGGACATCGCCGTGCTGGCGCGCACCGCGCTGCGCCTGCTGCGCGGCTGAGGCGGGCGATGGCTGACCCGGCTGTGCCCCCGCCTACGCTCAGCGTCTGGCACCGGCTTGATCTGCTGCTGGCGCGGTTGCGCCCGCACCGTGAGCCGCTTTCGCTGGCGGCCGATGCGCTGGTCGTCGTGGCCTGCTGGAACATCACCTACCTGTTCCGCCTGGGCTTCGAGCGCTGGATCAGCGCCCGCCCGGCCTACGACGGCTGGGTGCTGGCGGGCGTCGTCGCGGCCTACCTGCTGGTTTTCACGGCGCTGAAGGTGCCGCAGAGCATGTGGCGCTTCTCCGGCTTCGGCGAGATCAAGCGGCTCACGCTGGCCTGCGCCATCGCCGGCCTGGCGGCGGCGGTGGTGGTGGTGGCGCTGGGGCTGGCCAAGGTGCCGCGCGCGGTGCTGGCGCTGCACCCTGTGGTCACGCTGATGGGCGTGGCGCTGCTGCGCATCGCCTACCGCATGCTCTACGAGCACGCCCGCTCACGCATCACTGGCAGCGGGGCCGAGATCCGCCGCGCCATCGTGATGGGTGCCGGCGCCGCCGCGCGGCTGCTGCTGGCCGGCATCCACCAGCAGGGCTGGACGGTGCTCGGGCTGCTCGACGACGACCCGGCCAAGCGCCGCGCGCGCATCGGCGGTGTGCCGGTGCTGGGCACGCTGGCGCAGATCACCGACAAGGCCGTGCGCGGCGCGGCCACGCATGTGGTGGTGGCGATGCCCTCGGCCACGCCCACCGAGCGACGGCGCGCCCTGGCGCTGGCCGCGCTCACCGGGTTGCCGGTGGTCACGGTCCCCAGCGCCGACGAACTGCGCGGCGGCCGCAGCCGGGTGGAGCGGCTGCGCGACATCGAGCCCGAAGACCTGCTCGGCCGCGAGCAGGTGGCGCTGGATGAGGCGCTGGCCGCGCAGGTGCTGGCCGGCAAGACGGTGCTCATCACCGGCGCCGGCGGCAGCATCGGCAGTGAACTCTGCCGCCAGGTGGCGGCCTGTGCGCCGGCGCAGCTGGTGCTGTACGAGTTGTCGGAGTTCAACCTCTACCGCATCGACCAGGAACTGGCCGAGGCCTTCCCCGGCCTGCAACGCGTGGCCTTGATCGGTGATGTGAAGGACTTCGACCACATCCGACACTGCTGCTCGGCTTGGCGGCCGCAGGTGGTCTTCCACGCCGCCGCCTTCAAGCATGTGCCGCTGATGGAAGACCACAACGCCTGGGCCGCGCTGCGCAACAACACGCTGGGCACCTGGCATGCGGCGCGCGCGGCCGCCGCTTCGGGCGCCGAGCGCTTCGTGCTCATCAGCACCGACAAGGCCGTCAACCCGACCAACGTCATGGGCGCCAGCAAGCGCGCCGCCGAGATGGTGGTCTCGGCGCTGGCCACCGATCACCCGGGCACGCGCTTCGTGGCCGTGCGCTTCGGCAACGTGCTGGGCAGCAGCGGCAGCGTGATCCCCAGGTTCAAGGAGCAGATCGAGCGCGGCGGGCCCGTCACCGTCACGCATCCGGAGGTGATCCGCTACTTCATGACCGTGGCCGAGTCGGCGCGGCTGGTGCTGCAGGCTGCCGCGGTCGGCGAGAGCGGGCAGGTGCTGGTGCTCGACATGGGCGAGCCACTGAAGATCGTCGATCTGGCGCGGGACCTGATCCGCCTGTCGGGCCACGCCCCCGATGAGATCGCGATCGAGTTCACCGGCCTGCGCCCGGGCGAGAAGCTGTACGAGGAACTGCTGGCCGACGCGGATCAGACGCTGCCCACCGCCGTGGCCCGCCTGCGCGTGGCCCGACTGGACCATTCCACCCGCGGCCTGCGCGAATTGCTCGATTGGTCTGCGGCGGCCCAGGCGCCGGCCGATGCCGAGGTGCGGCGACGGCTGGTCGAGGTGGTGCCCGAATACGCCGCTGCTGCAGGCCCGCCCCGCACGCAGGTTTGACGGCCGCGCGCAGCCACGCCCCTAGCGTCCGTTCCGCGCAACAGATTCCTTGAATTGAACGATTCTGGCGTCCAGTTCCGCGTGAATTCGCCTCACTCGTCTGATACCCTTCCGTTGTCTCGCTGAAAACGCACCGCGCTTCTCTTGGAGGACGGCAAGGGGCGTGCAAGGGGGATGAGCCGTTCTATAAAGTGGAGAGCCGTTTCCTGCGCTGGGAATCCAGGCAAGGATCCGGTTTTCCGTTTACAGATTCGATGACCTGTGTCATAGAATCTGCTTTGAGCAGCTTGTGCGCTCGATTTGCGAATCAGTGCGTGTTCCAACAATTTATGGAGAGCCATCGAATGAGTAAGTTTGTTATGAAAAGTGTCGCGCTGGCGATCGGCGCGCTGGTCGCGGGTGGAGCTTTCGCCCAGGTCAACCTTGATACTGGATCGACCCCGGTCCGCTACGCGGCTGAGCGCAACGTAACAGGAGCCACCAATCTGGCCGGCAACGCCCAGACGGCCACCGCCGCCTTCGGCGCCAGCCTCGGCACGGATGTGGCGGCGTACGCGCGTCTTGACCTCGGTGGTGCGACCTTCAACGGCACGGTCGTGGACTCGATGTTCTCGGTCAACGCCAGTGTCAACGCGGCCTCGGTGTCCGTAGCCCAGTCGGGCACCGGCTTTGTCATCTTCGCGGTCACGCCGCAACTCGGTGCCAACCTCGCCGGCGCCAACATCGCGACGATCGACACCGACATCGGTACGGCCACCGGCCTGACGGTGACCGACAAGTCGGGCGTCACGCTGCGTTATCGTTTGTTCGAGACGCTGACCGCTGCGGCGAATCCGTCCGCCATCAACACCCTGAAGGACACCGGTAACGTCTCTTACGTGACGTTCTCCAACGCCTTCAGCACGGCGGTCACAACGGCCACCGC
>JBBQOR010000261.1:0-4489 GCA_038331055.1 Burkholderiales bacterium | reverse complement strand
AGCAGACGGTCGTAGCCGAGCTGGTCCAGCCAGGGCAGCGCCGTCGCCCCGGTGCTGGCGCCGAACCGGCGCTGCGCCGGCCCCTGCGCCAGCAGCACAGACCAGCCGGCCGGTAGCGTCATGGTCACGTCGTCGTAGCAGAACACGCTGGCGCGTCGGACCTCGCCGTCCACGGCGTCTGCCGCCCAACCCCGTTCGCGCAGCCAGCGTGGCGCGTCGAAGGCGGCCCGCTCGGCCATCAGGGTGCTTTCGCGCAACAGGCCGCCGGTGCGCGGCGTGAAGCCGGGGAAGTAGAACCAGCGCACCAGCCCGCGGCCCGGCCCGGCCTGCAGCGGAGAAGGCAGGCCGTGCGAGCGCCCGACATAGGCCTCGGCGCTGAGGTATTCCAGGTTGATCCACAGCGGCGGCCGGGCTTGCGCGGCCATCATCCGCACGAAGCCCGCGGGCGGCTCGGCACCGAAGAGTTCGACCACCACCTCGCCCGGCGCGGGCGGGCCTGGCGCATCGTCCGCTGGCCAGCGATGCACTTGCACACCGGCGGCGCCGTTCGGTGCCATCCAGGCCAGCGGTGCAGGGTCGTCGATCCACAGCCGCACCGTCTGGCCACGCGCGGCCAGGTCGGCGGCGAGCCGCCAGCCGACGCCGGCGTCGCCGAAGTTGTCGACCACGCGCACGAAGAGGTCCCAGCGCATCGGCGCGATTATCGAAGGCATCACAATCCGCGCCGATGGATGAGGCTGCAGCCACCGGCACCGACACGCCCGGGCAAGACACCGCCAGGCTGGCGCTGCTGGCCGAAGTGGCCGCGCTGCCGGCGCTGCCCGGTGTGTACCGATGGTTCGATGCGCAAGGCGCGCTGCTGTACGTGGGCAAGGCGCGTGACCTGAAGAAACGCGTCTCGAGCTACCTGCAGCGCGAGCACGGCGGCACACGCATCGGCCACATGGTCTCGCGCATCGCGCGGCTGGAGACCACCGTCGTGCGCAGCGAAGCCGAAGCGCTGCTGCTCGAGAACAACCTGATCAAGACGCAGTTGCCGCGCTTCAACATCCTTTTTCGCGACGACAAGAGCTACCCCTATCTCAAGCTGACGGGCAACCCGCAGGCTGCGCGTCGGGCGAGCGCCGAACTGCCGGCGACGCAGCGTTTCGCGCGCATGGCCTACTACCGCGGCGCGGTCGACCGCCGCCACCGCTACTTCGGCCCCTACCCCAACGCCTGGGCCGTGAAGGAAACGATCCAGCTGCTGCAGAAGGTGTTTCACCTGCGCACCTGTGAAGACACGGTCTTTGCCAATCGCTCCCGGCCCTGCCTGCTGTACCAGATCCAGCGCTGCTCTGGCCCCTGCGTGGGCCTGATCGGGCACGACGACTACGCACGAGACGTGGCCGATGCCGAGCGCTTCCTGCGCGGCGAGCAGCACGAGGTGGTCGCCGATCTGCAGTCGCAGATGATGCAGGCCGCCGACGCGCTGGCCTTCGAACGCGCGGCCGAACTGCGCAACCGCATCAGCGCGCTGTCGCGCGTGCTGCACCAGCAAAGCGTGGACGAGAGCAGCCTGTCGGCCGCCGAACGGGATGTCGACATCCTGGCCGTCAAGGTGGCTGGGGGCCGCGCCTGCGTCAACCTGGCGATGGTGCGTGGTGGCCGCCACCTGGGCGACCGCGCCAGCTTCCCGGCGCATGTGGATGACGCCACGGCGCTGGCTGCGCGTGTCGATGACGAGACTGATGCCGAGATTGCTGACCCCAGCGCCGAGGCGCTCGTGCTGCACGCCTTCATCGCGCAGCACTACCTGGGCCAGCCGGTGCCGCCCCTGCTGGTGACGAGCCTGCCGGTCGAGCCCGCGCTGCTGGAGGCTCTGGCGGCCGCCGGCGACACCCGTGTGCGCGCCATCCACCAGCCGCGTGAACAGCGCCGCATCTGGCTGGAGATGTGCATCAAGGGCGCCGAGCTGTCGCTGGCGCGGCTGCTGGCCGAAGAAGGCTCGCAGCGCGAGCGCACGCGTGCGCTGGTGGATGCGCTCGACCTGGCCGCTGCCGATCTGGATGCGCTGCGCATCGAGTGCTTCGACATCAGCCACACCGCCGGCGAAGCCACGCAGGCCTCGTGCGTGGTCTACGAACAGCACGCCATGCAGAGCGCGCAGTACCGCCGCTTCAATATAGAAGGCATCACGCCCGGCGACGACTACGCCGCCATGCGGCAGGTGCTGTCGCGCCGTTACGCCCGGCTGGCCGAAGGCGCCAAGGCAGGCCGCACGCGGCTGCCCGACCTGGTGCTGGTGGACGGCGGGCGCGGCCAGGTGGGCGTGGCGCGCGAGGTCTTCGAGGAACTCGGGCTGGACATCGGGCTGATCGTCGGTGTCGAGAAGGGTGAGGGCCGCAAGGTGGGGCTGGAGGAGTTGGTCTTCGCCGACGGCCGAGCGAAGGTGGCACTGGGCGCCGAGTCGGCGGCCTTGATGCTGGTGGCGCAGATCCGCGACGAGGCGCACCGTTTTGCCATCACCGGCATGCGCGCGCGCCGCGCCGGGGTGCGCACCCGGGCCAGCCGGCTGGAGGAGATCGCCGGCGTTGGCCCGCGCAAGCGCGCGCTGTTGCTGCAGCGCTTCGGCGGCCTGCGCGGCGTGACGGACGCGGGCGTCGACGACCTGGCCAGTGTGGCCGGCATCTCGCGTGAACTGGCCGAGGAGATCTACCGTGCGCTGCATTGAGACCACCGGCCGGGCGCAGCCGGAGCGCCTGTTGGCGTGCCTGGCATGCCTGGGGCTGGCCGCGAGCGTCGTCGTGCTTGGCGGGTGCGGGCAGCGTGGGTCGCCGGCCCCGATGGCGCCGCCCTTACCGAGTACACAGACTGCACCGACCCCACCGACCCCGTCGAAGGCAACGGCCGCGCCTTCGACTTCAGCACCGGCAAGCCCGTCGCGCAACGCCCCTGTCCCGCCGGCCGCGCCCCGCATCGCGGCGCCTGTGCTCGGCCCGCCTATGGCGGCGCGCACCTGGCAGGAGTTCCAACTCAACGCCGCGAGGCGACTGGTGGCGGCCAATCCCGAGCGCAGCTACCTGGGCGTGCCGCCTGATCCGCTGCTGGCGATCCCGGTGCTGGAGGTGGACCTGAACGCCGACGGCAGCGTGCGTGCGGTCAGGGTGCTGCGCCGGCCGACACAGGCGCCGGACACCGTTCAGATGGCTGTCGATGCGGTGCACCGCGCGGCGCCGTTCGGCGACATGACGCGGCTGCCGCGGCCCTGGCGCTTTGCCGAGGTCTTCCTGTTCGACGATCAACGGCGATTCAAGCCGCGCACCCTCGAACCCTGACCTCGCAGGTACGATCGATCGATGTTTCTGACCCTGCCGACCCTGCTGACCTGGGCACGCATCGTGGCGATCCCTTTGATCGTCGGCGTCTTCTATCTGCCGCTGGACGCCGGGTTGCGCAACCTGATCGCGACCGTGATGTTCATCGTCTTCGCGCTCACCGACTGGCTCGATGGCTGGCTGGCGCGAAAACTGAACCAGACCTCGTCCTTCGGCGCCTTCCTCGACCCGGTGGCCGACAAGTTCCTGGTCTGCGCCTCGCTGCTGGTGCTGGTGCACCTGCAGCGTGCCGATGTCTTCGTGGCACTGATCATCATCGGCCGCGAGATCGCCATCTCGGCGCTGCGCGAGTGGATGGCCCAGATCGGCGCCTCGCGCAGCGTGGCCGTGCACATGCTGGGCAAGGTGAAGACCCTGGTGCAGATGGTGGCGATCCCCTTCCTGCTCTTCGACGGCGGGCTGTTCGGCGTGATCGACACGCGCATCTGGGGCACCGTGCTGATCTGGATCTCGGCCGTGCTGACCGTCTGGTCGATGGTGTACTACCTGCGCAAGGCGCTGCCGGAGATCCGTGCCCGGTCTCGGTGAGCCGACCGCCGAGCCCGCGGCAGACGCCCGTCGCGCGGCCTTGCTGGAGGCCGCCCTGCCGGTGGTCTTCGTGCTTATCTGGAGTACCGGCTTCATCGTCGCCAAGCTGGGCATGCCGCACGCGCCGCCGCTGACCATCCTGAGCTGGCGATTTGCCCTGTCGGTGCTGGCCTTCGGGCTGTGGGTGCTGCTGGCGCGGGCCGCCTGGCCCAAGGGGGCGACGCAATGGGGCCATCTGGCCGTCACCGGCGTGCTCATGCACGCGGGCTACCTGGGGGGCCTGTGGGCCGCGGTGAAGGACGGCATGGGCGCTGGCACCGCGGCGCTGATCGTTGGCGTGCAGCCGGTGCTGACCGCACTGTGGCTGAGCGCGCGCGGTCGTGAACGCCGCATCGGCCGCGCGCAGTGGCTGGGCCTGGTGCTCGGGCTGGCGGGGCTGGTGCTCGTGGTGTGGGAAAAACTCGGCATCGGCGAGGTGCGCGCAGCCAACCTGACGCTGGCCGTGATGGCGCTGGCCTGCATCACCGCCGCCACGCTGTACCAGAAGCGCTGGGTGATCCCGGGCGATGTGCGCAGCGGCAACC
>JBBQOR010000260.1:0-4496 GCA_038331055.1 Burkholderiales bacterium | reverse complement strand
GTCTGGGCCCACCACATGTACACCACCGGCATGCCGGTGACGGGACAGTTGTTCTTCATGTACGCGACGATGCTGATCGCGGTGCCCACAGGCGTGAAGGTCTTCAACTGGATCGCCACCATGTGGCGCGGCTCGATGACTTTCGAGACGCCGATGCTGTTCTCGGTCGGCTTCATCTTCGTCTTCACGATGGGCGGCTTCACCGGCCTGATCCTGGCGATGGCGCCGGTGGACATCCAGCTGCAAGACACCTACTACGTCGTGGCCCACTTCCACTATGTGCTGGTGGCCGGGTCGCTGTACGGGCTGTTCGCCGGCTACTACTACTGGGCGCCCAAATGGACCGGTGTGATGTACAGCGAAACGCGCGGCAAGATCCACTTCTGGGGTTCGCTGATCTTCTTCAACCTGACTTTCTTCCCGATGCACTTCCTGGGGCTGGCCGGCATGCCGCGGCGCTACGCCGACTATCCGATGCAGTTCGCCGACTTCAACGCGGTGGCCACGATCGGCGCCTTCGGCTTCGGGCTGATGCAGGTCTATTTCTTCGTCTTCGTGGTCATCCCGATGATGCGCGGTAAGGGCGAGCCGGCGCCGCAGAAGCCGTGGGAGGGCGCCGAGGGCCTGGAGTGGGAGGTGCCTTCGCCAGCGCCTTGGCACACCTTCGAGACGCCGCCGCGCCTGAACGCATCGGCCACCCGTGTCGTCGGCTGATCGGTTGATGACGCCCGAACAGCGGCGCGCCAACGTGCGGCTGGCGCTGATCCTGGCGTCGCTGGCCGTGGTCTTTCTTCTTGGCTTCGTAGCCAAGATCGTCTGGTACGGCAAGGCCTGAGGGGTAGCGCATGCAGCAACTTATGAAGCGCAAAGGCAGCGGCTTGCTGGCCGACAACCGTCGAATGCTCGGCAAGCTCTTGGTGGTGGCCATGCTGATGTTCGGCTTCGGCTATGCATTGGTGCCGATGTACCGCGCGATCTGCGAGGCGCTGGGCATCAACGTGCTCTCGCTGTCCGAGCAGCGCATCTCGCAGGGCTGGGGCGCGCGCAAGGACGGCGCGGCCAAGGCCAACACGCAGATCGACCGCACGCGCACGATCACGGTCGAGTTCGACGCCAACTCTCGCGGGCCCTGGGACTTCAAGCCGGCGCAGCGTTCGCTGCAGGTGCATCCTGGCGAAATGGCGACCGTGATGTACGAGTTCCGCAACGTGCAGAACCGCACCATGGCAGCGCAGGCGATCCCCAGCTACGCGCCACGCCAGGCCAGCCCGCACTTCAACAAGCTGGAGTGCTTCTGCTTCAACGAATACATGCTGGCCCCTGGCGAGGCCAAGAGCTGGCCGGTGGTGTTCGTGATCGATCCGTTGCTGCCCAAAGACGTCACGACAATCACGCTGTCGTACACCTTCTTCGAGGTCGGCGGCAAGGTGCCGGCGGCGCCCGCCGGCGGCGTGGCGCTGGCCCCGCCTGCGGTGTTGCCCGCGCGGAGTGCGGGGTCGTGAACGAGCGTCCCGCCGTGTGGTGGCAGAGCGCCCGTGCGGTGGCCTGGGCGTTCTTCGGCGTGCGCCGCGCGGCCGGCCTCGAGGAGGACGCGCAGCGGCTGAATCTGAAGCACGTGGTCATCGCCGGGCTGGCCGGCGCGGCGGTCTTCGTCGGCGCGCTCTGGCTGCTGGTCGGCTGGGTGGTGGACAGCGGTGTCGCGCGCTGAGCGCGCCATCGACCTGAACAGGCATTGAAGAGAGAGCAAAGCATGTCGGCCACGACGCCCTCGGGCACCGCCCCGTACTACTACATCCCCACGCCCTCGCGCCATCCGGCGCTGGTCGCCCTGGGGCTGTTCCTCGTCATCTACGGCGCCGCGCAGTGGGTCAACCACCACGCCTGGGCCGCCTATGTGCTGCTGCTGGGCGTGGTGATCTGGCTCAGCGTGCTCTATCAATGGTTCCGCGAAGCCATCCACGAAAGCGAGAGCGGCCTGTACTCCGACCGTGTGGACATGTCCTTCCGCTGGAGCATGAGCTGGTTCATCTTCAGCGAGGTGATGTTCTTCGCCGCCTTCTTCGGCGCGCTGTACTGGGCCCGGGTGTTTGCGCTGCCGATGCTGGGCAACCTGGACCATCAGATCCTGTGGCCCGACTTCAAGGCCGTCTGGCCCAGCGTGGTGGCGGGGGCCACCGTGTCGCCGGCCGGCACCGTCGAGCCCTTCAGCATCATCGGCCCCTGGCCGCTGCCGACCATCAATACGGCGCTGCTACTGACCTCGGGTGTCACGCTGACCGTGGCGCACCATGCGCTGATCGCCAACCAGCGCGCGAAGACGGTGCTGTGGATGTGGATCACGGTAGCGCTGGGCGCCGCCTTCGTCTGCGTGCAGGCCTACGAGTACATCCATGCTTACCGCGATCTGAACCTGAAGCTCAGCTCGGGTATCTTCGGCTCGACCTTCTTCATGCTCACCGGCTTCCACGGCTTTCACGTGTTCCTCGGCATGCTGATGCTCACCTTCATCACGCTGCGGCTGATGAAGGGCCACTTCACCCCGCAACGCCACTTCGGCTTCGAAGGCGCGGCCTGGTACTGGCACTTCGTCGACGTGGTCTGGCTGGGCTTGTACTTCGTCGTCTACTGGCTGTAGACGAGGCGAGCCGGGTCGACGCTGAACGCCGCGTCCGCGCGGCGTTCGTGTTTCAGCGTGGCCAGGCTCAGGATCCGATCGGCACGCCGCCCGGCCGCACCCAGCCCATGGCCCACGACAGCAGGATCACCAGGAACAGCGCAATCGACAACGCCACGCGAACCGCCAGCGCACGCGCCATGCGGTTGTCTCGCCCATCGCCCGGGCGTCCTTTGCGCAGCATGAACACGCCGGCCCCCGCCAGTGCGCCCAGCACGGCCAGCATCATCAGCACCATCACGGTCTTCATGGCTCATTGTTTCACGGGGGTCGGATGAACGCCCGCGCCGCCGTGGTGCTGGTGGCTGCGCTGGCGCTGGCGGCACTGACGGCGCGGCTCGGCGTCTGGCAGCTGGATCGCGCGGATCAGAAGAACACGCTGCAAGCGGCTATCGAGCAGCGCCGTGCACTGCCCGCACTGCCCGTCGAATCGCTGGCGCGCGACCCCCAGGCGCTGCCGGCGCAGCTGCACCGGCGCGTCGAAATCCAAGGCCGCTGGATGGCTGCCGCCACGGTCTACCTGGAGAACCGGCAGATGAACGGCCACCCGGGCTTCTTCGTCGTCACGCCGCTGCAACTGGCCGACGGCACGGCCGTGGCGGTGCAGCGAGGCTGGCAGCCGCGGGACCTGATGGAACGCACCCGCGTGGCCCCGCCGCCCACGCCCGAGGGTCGGGTCACGCTGGTCGGCCGCATCGCCCCGGCGCCGGCCCGGTTGTACGAGTTCGGCGCAGATGCGGCAGGCCCGATCCGTCAGAATCTGGATCTTGCTGCCTACAGCCGAGAAGCTGGCGTAGTTCTCCGCCCGCTTTCGCTGCTTCAACTCGGCGACGCTGCCGCCACCGACGGGCTGCTGCGTGAATGGCCCGCCCCGGCGGCCGATGTCCACAAGCACTACGGATACGCTTTCCAGTGGTTTGCGCTGTGCGCGCTGACCCTCGGCCTCTATGTCTGGTTCCAGATCCTCCGCCCCCGACGCCCCCGACGCCGGCCATGAGCCGCTGACGATGACCGTGCACTCGCTGCCTTCACCGCAGCTTTCGTCGCACCGTTCCGTCACCACCGGTCGCGTGACGATGCTGCTCATCCTGCTGGCCTGTGCGGCACCGGTGATCGCGTCGTACTTCGCCTACTACGTGATCCGGCCCGAAGGCCGCACCAACTACTCGACGCTGATCGAGCCCGCGCGTGCGCTGCCGGCGCTGGCGCTGAGCACGCTGGACGGCCGGCCGGTAGCGTCGCCGTCGCTGCGCGGCCAGTGGCTGCTGGTGGTGGTGGCTGGCGGCGCCTGCGACGCATCCTGCGAGTCGCAGCTCTTCGTGCAGCGTCAGTTGCGCGAGATGCTCGGCCGCGAGCGCGACCGCATCGACAAGGTCTGGCTGATCACCGACGCGGCCAGCCCGTCGGCGGCTTTGCAGGCGACCGCAAACCCGACGGGGGCGCCGCTCACGATGCTGCGCGTGGACCGCGCTGCGCTGGCCGCCTGGCTTGAGCCGGCGCCCGGGCGCGCGCTGGAGGACCATCTTTACGTGGTCGATCCGATGGGCAACTGGATGATGCGCGCACCGGCTGCGGCAGAGCCTTCACGGCTCAAGAGCGACCTCAGCCGGCTGCTGCGCGCTTCCGGTTTCTGGGACGAGCCCGGGCGCTAGCCCGCCACGGCGATGCAGACCCCGCCGCTGGTTGATCTGGCGCCTTTGGCCCGGCTGCTGCTGCTGGCCGTGCTGGTAGCGCTGCTGCCGCTGTGCTGGGTCTGGCTGCGCCAGCGCGGGGCCGACACGCGCACTCGGCTGGCGGCGCTGACTGCGGTAACGCTGTTCCT
>JBBQOR010000259.1:0-4517 GCA_038331055.1 Burkholderiales bacterium | reverse complement strand
AAGGCCAGCCGCCGCGCGGCCTCGCGCTGGATGAGCAGCCGCAGGCCGTCGTGGATGAGCGTGCTGCGCTCGGTCACGCCGGTCATCTCGTGGGCCTTGGCCAGCAGTTCATCGTCGAGCGTGATGGTGGTGCGCATGGTTCTGTCCTGCAGCGGTGCGATACCCAGCGGCGCATCTTACTACGCATCAAGTGATGCGAAGTTAGATGCTCATGCCTCGGGCCCTTTGACGCTCAGCCCGGGAAGGTCCCCGGCACCAGGATGCCGCGGTCCACGTTCTGGATCTTCGTGTGGCCGCAGAAGGCCATCGTCAGCTCGAGCTCCTTGTGGATGATCTCCAGCGCCTTGCTCACGCCGGCCCCGCCCATCGCGCCCAGGCCGTAAAGGAAGGCGCGGCCGATGTAGGTGCCGCGCGCGCCCAGCGCCCAGGCCTTGAGCACGTCCTGGCCGCTGCGGATGCCGCCATCCATGTGCACTTCGATCTTCGAGCCGACCTCGGCGACGATCGCCGGCAGCGCGCTGATGCTGGAGACCGCGCCGTCGAGCTGGCGGCCGCCGTGGTTGCTGACGATCAGGGCGTCTGCCCCTGACTCCACCGCCAGCCGCGCGTCTTCGGTGTCCTGGATGCCCTTGAGGATCAGCTTGCCGCCCCAGCGCTGCTTGACCCATTCGACATCGGCCCAGCTCAGCGCCGGGTCGAACTGTTGCGCCGTCCAGGCCGACAGGTTGGCCATGTCGGTGACGCCCTTGACGTGGCCGACGATGTTGCCGAACTGCCTGCGCCGGGTGCCCAGCATGCCCAGGCACCAGCGCGGCTTGGTCATCATGTTCAGGATGTTGGGCAGCGTCAGCCTGGGCGGCGCCGAGAGCCCGTTCTTCAGGTCCTTGTGGCGCTGGCCGATGATCTGCAGGTCCAGCGTCAGCACCAGCGCGTCGCACTTGGCGGCCTTGGCGCGGTCGATCAGACGCCCGATGAAGTCGCGGTCGCGCATCACGTACAGCTGGAACCAGAACGGCTGCGTGGTGTGCGCGGCGATGTCCTCGATCGAGCAGATGCTCATCGTGCTGAGCGTGAAGCGGGTGCCGAACTTCTCTGCCGCCTTCGCCGCCAGGATCTCGCCGTCGGCATGCTGCATGCCGGTCAGGCCGGTGGGCGCGATGGCCACGGGCATCCTGACGTCGATGCCGACCATCTTCGCCGCCGTGCTGCGGTTTTCCATGTTCACCGCCACGCGCTGGCGCAGGCGGATCTTCTGGAAGTCGCTCTCGTTGGCGCGGTAGGTGCTCTCGGTCCAGCTGCCGCTGTCGGCGTAGTCGTAGAACATGCGCGGAACGCGCCGTTCAGCCAGCACGCGCAGGTCTTCGATGTGGGTGATGACGGGCATCGGGCGGTCTCCTCTTGGGCGCCGATGCTACCCACCAAAGCGGACCGCCGATCGCTACTGCGTCGGGTAGTCGCCCGGGGGCGCCGAGCGCGGCGGCGGGCGTACGCGGGGCGAGAAGTTCAGCTGGAAGGCCTGCTGCACCGTGCCCGTCACGTTCAGCGGCCGCGCAGGCTGTTCGCTCAGCTGGTCGGGGTGCCAGACCTGCACATCCGCCGGGCCGTCGGGCACGTCGATCGTCACCCGCCCCTGCGCGTCGCTGATGCCGAACCAGGGCGTGCTGCTGACGAAGATGTGGCCACGCATCGAGCCGTGCAGGTGGCAGCCCAGCACGATGGGCCCGGGCAGGTCGAGCACCTGGTCGGCACTGGGCGGTGTGCCGCCGCGCGCGGCCGGCAGGCGGAACTCAAACTCGGTGGACGGGCTGACCGAGCCCAAAGGCCCCGAAGGCATCGAACGCACGTGGTGGGCGTAGCGGTCGTGGTTGACGAAGCGTACGGTGCCGCGCTGCGTGATCACGGTGACGTAGGGCATGAAGCGCAGATCACGCTGTTCGATCATCACCGGCGGGCCGCCCGCCGACACCTGGCAGGGCGTGGCGCGGCGCACCAGCACCACCGCGTCGGCCGCCGGCCGCCCGTTGGCGCCGCTGACGGTGATCTGCAAGATGCCCGCGGCGGCGGGCCCGGCCAGCAGTGCCATGGCGCCGAGCAGCAGGCCGGTGGAGAAGACGCAAAAGGTGGCGATGCGCATGCGGCTGATCATAGGTGCGCGCCGCCTCAGCCTGCCAGCCATGACTCGGGCGCGGCCAGCGCCGCCTCGAAGGCCTGCACCCAGCGGCCCACGTGCAGGCCGTCCATCAGCGCGTGGTGCACGTCGATCTGCACCGGCAGCCAGGCGCGGGCGCCGTCTTGGTCGATGCGGCCGAAGGCGATGCGCGGAATCGAGTCGGGCCGACGCCGGTCGCGGGCGTGGCTGAAGCTGCTGAAGTGCAGCCAGGGCAGCGTGGTGAAGTAGATCAGCGCGGCGTCGTCGACGGTGTCCTCGAAGAGCGAACCGCGCTGGCGTGCAGCGGCCATCGCCGCAGCCGCCTGGCGGCAGAACGCGGCATGGCCCGGTTGGTGCGGCAGGCGGGCAATGCCGAAGCTGTCGTCCTCGCGCAGCACGGTGGTGCTGGCGTCCACCTGCGGGTGGATGCGCACCCGCTCGCCCTCGATGCGCCAGCGCCAGGGCTCGTGTTCGTTGGCCAGGCGCAGGGCGATGAAGTGCAGTGCCAGCGACAGGCTGCGCCGCCCGGGCTCGGCCAGCACCTCGAGACGCGCGCGCAGCGGCGCTGCGTCCACGCGCACGCACAGGCTGAAGAAGGGCTGGTCGAAGGCGCGGAAATGCTCGTAGGCATCGCGCCGCGGCCAGCCTTCGAGGTCAAGATGGTCGGCCATCGCGCGATGCTAGCCGCGCGACAGCGTGCCCGCGCGCACGCCCAGCAGGCGCAGCCGGCGGCCCAGGTCCACCCGCTTGAGGCACTCGCCGGCAGCACGTCGGATGGCCGCCGCGTCAGCCACCGGCTGCGCCAGCGTCAGGTCGCGCGTCACCGTCTTGAAGTCTTCGAAGCGCAGCTTGATGCCGATGGTGCGTCCGGCGTAGCCCTTGCGCTGCAGGTCGGTGGCCACCTGCTCGCACAGCCGGGTGAAGATGCCGCTGAGTTCGGCGCGGTCGCGCACGGCGTGCAGGTCGCGCTCGAAGGTGGTCTCGCGCGACATCGACACCGGCTCGCTGTGCGTCACCAGCGGGCGCTCGTCCACGCCGTGCGAGGCGGCGTGCAGCCAGGCGCCGTAGGCGCGGCCGAAGTGCTCGCTCAGCCAGCCGCGCTCGCAGCGCGCCAGCTCGCCGATGCTGCCGATGCCCAGCGCCTGCAGCCGCGCGCCGGCCTTCGGGCCGATGCCGTTGATGCGCCGCACCGGCAGCGGCCAGATGCGCGGGGCCAGATCGGCCTCGGTCAGCACGGTCAGGCCGTCGGGCTTGTCGAGCTCGCTGGCGATCTTCGACAGCAGCTTGTTCGGCGTCACGCCGACCGAGCAGCTCAGGCCGGTCTGTCGGCGCACGTTGTTGCGGATCTCCTGCGCCAGCGCGCGCACGCCCCCGTGCGGGTCGTGGCCGACGGCGTCCTGCGCGCCGGGCAGGGCGCTCAGGTCGATGTAGATCTCGTCGATGCCGCGGTCCTCGATCAAAGGCGCCATCTCGGCGACGGCGGCCTTGAAGGCGCGCGAGAAGCGCCGGTCTTCGTCGAAGTCCACCGGCAGCAGCACCGCGTCGGGTGCGCGCAGCGCGGCCTTCATCAGGCCCATGCCGGAGTGCACGCCGTAGTCGCGCGCGGCATAGGTGGCGGTGGTGACCACGCCGCGCCCGGCGTAGCCGCGCAAGCTGGCGAAACGCCGCTTGCCGTCGGTCTGCAGCACCGGCTGGTGGCGGCGTCCGCCGCCGATCACCACCGGCTGGCCCTGCAGTTCGGGGTAGCGCAGCAGCTCCACCGAGGCGTAGAAGGCATCCATGTCCAGGTGGGCGATCCAGCGGCGCATGGCGCCAAGCGTAGCGCCGTCCTAAGATCGGGTTTCGTCGCCCGGGGAGTCAGCCGAATGTCCGAAGTCCGCACCGCCGCCGCGCAACGCGCGCTGACCGCCGCCACTTTGTCGCTGGTCGTCGCACTCGCCTGCATCGCCGCCTTCCTGCCGCCGATGGCCGAGCAGACCATCGCCTCGGTGCCGCGCACGGTGCTGATCGGCCTGGCGCTGGGCAGCGCGCTGCTGCTGCACTGGGTCTTCCTGGGCATCGGCGCGCGCCGGCTGGGGCGCTCGGTCGGCGGCTGGGTCGGCCTGTCGGCGCTGCTGTTACCGATCGGCAGCGTCACCGCGCTGGTGCTGCTGGGCTTCTTCAGCGACGAGTCGCCGGCCGCCGCGCCGATGCCAGGGCGCTGAGCGGCCCGTCGGGCTGATCCATCACGCCACGCCCAGCCGGCGCAGCGCCGGCAAGGACTGATCCTGCATCTGCTGCACCATCGGTTGCAGCACGGCCAGCGCGGTGGCGCGGTCGCTCACCACCTGCTGGTCTTTCATCATCTGCTGGCCCTCGGCCTGCATCG
>JBBQOR010000258.1:0-4519 GCA_038331055.1 Burkholderiales bacterium | reverse complement strand
CGAACAACCGCCCGCCATCCTCCAGCTTCAGCGACTGCAGGTCGTCGCCACCCGGGTTGGAGGTGCGGCAGAGCAGGAACACGCCCTTGCCGTCGTGGCGCAGGAAAGGCTCGATCGAATCGCGGCCCATGTAGGGCGACAGCGTCACGGCGTCGACGCCGTAGCGTTCGAAGGCCTCGGCCGCATACTGCTCGCCGGTCGCGCCGATGTCGCCGCGCTTGGCGTCCAGGATCACCGGCACCGCCGGGGCCACGCGGTGGATGTGCGCCACCAGCGCCTCGAGCGCCGCCTCGGCGCGGTGCGCGGCGAAGTAGGCCACCTGCGGCTTGAAGGCCAGCACCAGGTCGTGCGTGGCATCGACGATGGCGCAGCAGAAGTCGAGGATGCGCCGCGGGTCGTCGCGCCAGCCGGCCGGAAACTTCGCCGGCTCGGGGTCGAGCCCGACGCACAGCAGCGAATCGTGGCGCCGCTCGGCGGCGGCGAGCGCGTGGCGAAAGTCGATGCCCATTCGCGCCGCGCCCTGCGTCAGACGCGCCGGGCCAGTGTCGCGGCGGCGCCGGTGTAGCCGGAAGGCGTCATCGCCAACAGGCGCTGCCGCTCGGCCTCGGGCAACTCGTGCAGCGTGCCAATGAAGGCGGCGATGTGCTCGCGCGTGACGCGCTGCCCGCGTGTCAGCACTTTCAGCCGCTCATAGGGTTCGGCCAGGCCGTGGCGGCGCATGACGGTCTGGATCGGCTCGGCCAGCAGTTCCCAGGCCTGGTCCAGATCGGCCGCCAGCGCGGCGCGGTCGACCTCCAGCTTGTCCATGCCGCGCGCCAGGCTGGCCAGTGCGAGCACGCTATGACCGAACGCCACGCCGACGTTGCGCAGTACCGTGCTGTCGGTCAGGTCACGCTGCCAGCGGCTGATCGGCAGCGTGCGGCTCATGTGCGAGAGCAGCGCGTTGGCGACGCCGAAGTTGCCCTCGGCGTTCTCGAAGTCGATCGGGTTGACCTTGTGCGGCATCGTGCTCGAGCCGACCTCGCCGTCCTTCAGCCGCTGGCGGAAGTAGCCCAGCGAGACATAGCCCCAGACGTCGCGGCACCAGTCGATGCCGATGGTGTTCAGCCGCACCATCGCGTCGAACAGTTCGGCCATCCAGTCGTGCGGCTCGATCTGGATCGTCAGCGGGTTGAAGGCCAGGCCGAGCCGCTGCTCGACCACGCGGCGCGCGAAGGCCTCCCAGTCGACCCCGGGCCAGGCCGCCAGATGCGCGTTGTAGTTGCCCACGGCACCGTTCATCTTGGCCAGCGCGCGTACCGCGGCGATGCGTTCTTGCGCCGCGGCCCAGCGCGCGGCCACGTTGGCGGCTTCCTTGCCCAGCGTGGTCGGGCTGGCGGTCTGGCCGTGCGTGCGCGCGAGCATCGGCTGCGCGGCCTGCGCATGCGCCAGCGCGCGCAACTGCGCCCCCACGCGGTCCAGTGCCGGCAGCAGCACCTCGGCGCGCGCGGCCGAGATCATCAGCGCATGGCTGGTGTTGTTGATGTCCTCGCTGGTACACGCGAAGTGCACGAATTCTGCGCAGGCGAGCAGCTCTTCATGGCCCTCGAAGCGCTGCTTGAGCCAGTACTCGACGGCCTTGACATCGTGATTGGTGCGCCGCTCGATCGCCTTGATCGCCAGGGCGTCGGTCTCGGCAAAGTCGCGTACCCAGCCGCGCAACAGCGCACGCGACGCCTCGCCCAACGGCTTGAACCCGTCCAGGCCGGCGTCGGACAGGGCGATCAGCCACTCCACCTCGACCTGCACGCGGCGGTGCATCAGGCCGAACTCCGACAACAGCGGCCGCAGCGCCGACACCTGGGCCGCATAGCGGCCGTCCAACGGCGACAGGGCGGTGATCGGGGACGCGGTGGACTCGTTCATCGGGCCGGTGGTCGCTGCGTCAGGCCCGGGCGGACCACCTGGCAGCATCAAAATTCAATTCTAGGCCGCACGCAGGCTGTCGACGATGTTCAGCCGCGCCGCGCGCCAGGCGGGCACGAAGCCGCCGACCAGGCCCATCGCCAGCGCGAACACGAGCGACTGGCCGATGATCGCCGGCGTCAGCGTCAACTGGAACGCAAGCTCCGAGAAGGTGGCGAAGTTGGTCGTCGAGACATTCACTGCCTGCATCAGGCTGGCCACCGCCAGCCCGGCCACGCCGCCGGCCAGTGCCAGCAGCAGCGACTCGCTGAGGAAGGCCGTGAGCACCGCGCCGCGGCGAAAACCCAGTGCGCGCAGCGTGCCGATCTCACCCGTGCGCGAAGCCACCGCGCCGAACATCGTGATCATCGCGCCGACCACCGCGCCGATGGAGAAGACCACCGCCACCGCGGTGCCCAGGATGCGGATGAAGTTGGCCAGCGCCTCGCTCTGCTCGGCATAGAAGCGCTGCTCGCGCTTGGCTTCCAGCTGCAGCCGCGGGTCGGCCTCGACGGCCTCGCGCAGCCTCTCGAAGGCGCCGGCATCGGCCAGCTCGAGCACCACCACCGACCAGTTCTGCCGCCTGAAGGTCTGCATCAGCTGATCGGCGTCGAGCCAGATCTCTGAATCGAAGCCGCTGCGCCCGGCATCGAACAGGCCGACGACCGTCCAGTCGCGCCCGCCAAAGCGCAGCGTCTGGCCGATCTCGACGCCGGCAAAGCCCTTGGCGATGGCACTGCCGGCGACGATCTCCGCGCTGCCCGGGCGGAACATGCGGCCCTCGACGATGCGCACCTGCGGCCGCAGCGCCAGGCCCGCGGCGCCGGTGCCGCGCAGCGTCACGTTGCTGGGCTTGCCACTGCCGCGCTTGGCCAAATTGTTCAGCACCACCGGCTCGGCGCTGACCAGCGCGCTGCCGTCGGCCGCACGCGCCAGCCCGGGCAGCGATTCGAGGATGCGCGCCTGCCCGCGCGAGATGGCGCTGTTGATCTCGGCCCCCGCGCCCTTGCGCAGCAACACCACGTTGTCGGGCTGCCCGGTCTCGACCAGCGTGGCGCGGATGCCCTCGCTCATCATCAGCACGGTGGCGAACACGTAGACCACCAGCGCCATGCCGCCGGCAGTCAGCAAGGTGGTCACGCGGCGCACCCACAGGTTGCGCGCCACGTAGGCCAGCGGCAGGCCCTTCATCGCCCGCCGCGGGCGTTTTCAGCCCACATGGCGCAGCCCGGCGACGATGCCGGTGCGGCTGGCCTTCCACGCCGGCCACAGCGCGGCGATGGCGCCCACCGCCAGGGCGGCTGCGGCCTGCAGACCCATCGTCGTGGCACTCACGCGAAAGCCCGGGAACAACGAGCCGGTGACCCCGGCGAAGGCACTCGCCAGCGGCAGCGTGAGCAGCACGCCGACCATCCCGCCGAGCACGGCGATAAGCAGGCTCTCGCCGAACAACAGCCGCGCGACGAAGCCCGGCGGAAAGCCGATCGCCGCCAGCGTGGCGTACTCCGGCATGCGCTCGCGCGCCGTCATCGCCATCGTATTGGCCATCACCGCCAGGATGATCACGATGACCACATAGCTCACCGCCTGCAGCGCGACCAGGATCGCCTCGCTCATCGACACGAAGCCCAGCTGGAACGCTTTCTCGGTCTCGGTCAGCGTCTCGGCCGAGGAGTTGCGGAACTGCGCGTCCACACGCTGCGCCACCAGCGCGGCGTCGTTCGGGTCGCGGATGCCGAGCACGAAGACGCCGACGAAATCGCTGCCGCGGCGGCTGCGAGCGCGCACCGTCACGTTCACATAGGCCCAGTGGATCAGCATCTGGCCCTCGTCGGCGGCGGCGTCGGCGCCCTGCCAGATGCCGCGCACCGTGAAGCTCCAGTTGCCCGGGTAGAGCGAGCTCTTCAGCGGCACCACGTCGCCGATCTTCCAGCCGAACTTCTGCGCCAGCTGGGCGCCCACCAGCGCGCCGCGGCGGTCGCGCAGCCAGGCCACGCGCTCGGCCTCGCTGAGCACGTACTCGGGGTACAGCGCCAGGTAACTCGGCCCGTCGACCGCGAACTGCGGGAAGAAGTTGCGCGGGTCGACGTAGACACCGCCGAACCAGTTGCTCCAGCTCAGGCCGCTGACACCATCGACGACGCGGATGCGCTGGGCAAAGGCCAGTGGCAACGGCACCGTCAACGAGGTGGCGCTGCGCACGATCAGCCGCGTGCTCGAGCTCGCCTCGGCCCCTGCATACCAGGCGTCGACGATGCTGCGCAGCATGCCGTAGGCCAGCACCGCCACCGCCAGCCCGAGCACCGTGAGGCCCGTGCGCAAGCGGTGGCGAAAGGCGTTCTTCAGCAGCAGGCGCAGCAGGAACATGGCGGGTGAGCGAGTAGACCGGTGGCGGGCGGAAAGCGGGCGGAAAGCGGGCTCAGACCGGGCTGGGTTCGTCGACCAGCACGCCCTTCTCCAGATGCACCATGCGGTGCGCGCGCGACGCGGCCTTCGGATCGTGCGTGACCATCACGATGGTCTTGCCCAACTCGCTGACCAGGCGCTGCAGCAGCGCCAAGACTTCTTCGCCGGT
>JBBQOR010000257.1:0-4569 GCA_038331055.1 Burkholderiales bacterium | reverse complement strand
CGTCGGTGTCGAGCGCGATGAAGCGTGCGAAGCGGGTGCTGTAGACCGCCAGCCGAAGTTGCCCGGGCTCGGCCTTCCACTGCCAGGCCAGTTCGAGGTTGCTGCCGCGCTCCTTGGCGAGTGTCGGATCGCCGCGTTCGTAGGCGCCGGTGGCGGCGTGCACCCCGTCGGCAAAGAGCTCGAAGTAGGTCGGCGCGCGTTCGTTGGCGCTCAGGTTGGCGCTCAGCGTGCTGTGCGGCCCGAGCGGCAGCACATGGGCCAGCGACAGGCTGCGCAGCGCGAACTGCCGCTGCTGCGCGGCGCCGAACTTCGGCTGCGCGGGGTCGGCATCGCCGACGGAGCCCACCCGTGCACGCTCCAGCCGCACGCCGGCCGAGGTGCTGCCGCCCGCCCAGTCCATCTGCTCCAGCGCAAACCAGCCGAGCTTGCGCGTGCGCGTGCCGGGCACGAAGGCTTCTTCACCCAGCGCCGAGAAGTCGCTGTCTTCGAGCTGCGCGCCGAGCACCCCGCGCAGCGGGCCGATGCGGGCGTGCTCCATCTCCAGCCGCACTTCATGGCCGCGGCTGGCGAAGCGGGTGCCGACCGTGCCGTCGCCTTCCACCTCCTGGTGCCGGTAGTCGGTCAGGTTGGCGTTCAGCCGCAGCGCCGGGATGGCGGAGCCCGGGGCCAGCCACTCGCCGGCCAGGCCGACGCGGTCGCGCTGCATGTCGATCGTCACATCGGGCTCGGCGACCACGCCGTAGTGGCTGCGGTAGCTGTCGATCGACAGGCCGATGCGGCCGGGGCCGAAGAACAGGCTGCCGCCGAAGGCGCCGCCAGAGGTGCGCGCGGCGCTGTTGCGCACTTCACGCGCGGGGTCGAGCGGCAGGCCGTCCTGGATGGGCGTGTGCAGGGGCACGCGCAAGGCATCGGTGCTGCGCGAGAACACATCGGCATGCAGCGCGAAACGGTCATTGCCGCTCTCGATGAGGGCCGCGCCGCCGCGTTCGTTGGCTGCGCCGCCCAGCCGCAGCTCGGCGGTGCCGCTGGTGCCGCTGAGGCGGTCGCGCGGGATGCGGTTGTCCAGCGCATTGACCACACCGCCGATCGCGCTGCCGCCGTAGAGCAGCGCGCCGGGGCCGCGCAGCACTTCGACGCGGGTCAGGATCAGCGGGTCGATCGGCAGCGCATGGTCGTAGCTCAGTGCCGAGGCGTCGACCGAGGCGCCGTTGTTGCTGAGCACGCGCACACGGTCGCCGTCCAGACCGCGGATCACCGGCCGGTTGGCGTTCGGGCCGAACCAGGTGGATGAGACGCCGGGCAGGCCGTCGAGCGTCTCGCCGAGCGTGGCGCCGCGGCGCAGCACCAACTCGTCGCCGCTGAGCGTTGAGACGGGCAGTGCCGGGCGCGCGGCGGACAGCGGGTTGCCGGTGATGACGACGGTCTGCGTCGGCGCCGTTGCGGTCTGCGCCTGGCTGGTGGCGGGCCAGAGCACGGCGATGGCGATGGCGATCGGGATAGCGATCGGGATCGAGAGAGGGATGGCGATTCGATGGGGCCGCGCGCTTCGGTGTGGCGGCGATCGGGGAGCGATGGGTGCGGACATGGCGGGACATCCTTTGCGGTGGCTCACGTCTGCGCCGCGGCGGTGTGCAGCCGGGCGAGACAGGCGAATCAAGTGGCGCGCGGACGCCGCAGCCGCACCGGGTTCAGCGGCGCTCGGCGGCGTCCTGCGGGGTGGGACGAGGGCGCGGCGGCCGAGCCGCCTGCGCCTGGGCTGCGTCTCAGACGGCGGGTGGCCCGCGCGGCAGGTAGCCGACCGTCTGCGCCGCGTGGTGCACGCGGCCGGCCGGTGGCAGGGGCTCGAGGTCGTCGGGCGCAGCCGCCAGCACCGGCGGCAGGCTCGGCAGTGCTTCGGCGTGCAGCAGTTGGTCGTACAGCTTGCACTGCGGTCCGTCGTCCTCGTGGCCCGCGAAGAGGGCGGGCAGGTCCGTATGCGTATGAGCATGCGGATGTGCGTGGGCGGTGGCGTGTGGCGCCGGCGCCGGCGCCGAACCGTGGGCGTAGTGGTGCAGCAGACCCAGGGCCTGCGCCAGCGTGAGCAGGGCGCAGGCGGCCAGCCACCACAGCGCGCGAACCTGCATGCGCACGCGCGCACGGCGCATCGGCAGGTCGGGCGTGCGGATTGCCGGCATGGGTGGTGGGGCTGGGGCGCGCCGGGCGGGCTCAGTCGCCGCGGAAGCCCGAGGCCTTGACCACCGGCGCCCAGCGTTCGGTGTCGCGCTTCATCAATGCGGCCAAGTCGGCCGCGCTGCCGCCGCCCGCCTCCAGGCCCAGCCGGCCCAGGCGTTCACGCAGTTCGGGCGTGGCGAGCGCGCGGTTCACGGCGGCATTGATCTGGCGCACGGTCGCGTCGGGCGTCTTTGCCGGCGCGTACATCGCGAACCAGCTCGTGCCCTCGATACCGCGCAGGCCGGCCTCGGCGAAGGTGGGCACATCGGGCAGCAGCGGGCTGCGCGCGGCGCCCGAGGTGGCCAGCAAGCGCGTCTTGCCGCTGCGGTGCATCTCGATCTGGTCGACCAGTGCGTCGATGCCGGCGCTGACCTGGTTGCCCACCACCGCGTTCATCAGCGGCCCGCCGCCGCTGAAGGGCACATGCACCAGGTCGAGGTTGGCACCGCGGGCGATCATGACGCCAAAGAAGTGCGGCAGGCTGCCCGGCGCCGGGCTGCCGAAGTTGGCCTGCGCCGGGTTGGCCTTGAACCAGCTGACCAGCTCTTGCACGGTCTTGGCCGGGTGCGCCGCGTTGACCGACAGGCCGAACTGGAAACTGGCCACATGCGCCACCGGCGCAAAGTCGGCCGCGGGGTCGTAGTTCAGCTTGCTGAACACCAGCGGCGCCAGCACGGGCACCACGATCGGCGCCAGCATCACCGTGCTGCCGTCAGGCGCTGCGTTCTTCAGCGCCTCGGCGGCGATGCGCCCGCCCGCGCCCGGGCGGTTCTCCACCAGCACCGGCTGCTTCAGGTCGACCGTCATGCGCTCGGCCAGCAGCCGCGCCGCGGTGTCGGCCGAGCCGCCGGGCGCGAAGCCGACCAGGATCTTCACCGGCTTGTCGACCTGCGCATGGGCGGTGGCGGCGAGGGCCAGCAACAGGCTGGCGGCAAGGTGCATCAAGGTC
The DNA here is from genome assembly GCA_038331055.1 of Burkholderiales bacterium. Lineage (GTDB taxonomy): Bacteria > Pseudomonadota > Gammaproteobacteria > Burkholderiales > Burkholderiaceae_C > Rubrivivax. The sequence continues at coordinate 1,409 of JBBQOR010000257.1, read as the reverse complement.
TTCATATGCTGTCTCCGATCAGGACTTGGGCGGTCGAAGCGTACCCGCCGCGCCTCAGGCGTTGGGGTTGATGAGGAACTTCGCGCCGGTGGCTCGCTGCCCATAGGCGGCGATCTTGTCCGGCTGCAGTGCGCCGGCCAGCGAGACCTGCCCCGCGTAGTGGCTCTTGAAGGTGGTCTTCAGCTCGGCGGCCACACGCTGCTTGAGCGCCTGCGCGCGCTGCGGCCCGATCTTCTGCAGGAAGGGAAACATCAGCCAGCCGCCCATGCTCCAGGTCATGCCGAAGTTGCGCACGATCTCGGTCGGCCCGGTGTCCAGGCCACCGTAGATGTAGACCTGCTTGTGCGTGGTCGAGCCATAGCGGCTGTAGGCCTTGGCCGTGCGGTTGGCGGCCGCTTCCATGGCGCTCAGGATCTGTCCGGCCAGCCGGCCGCCGCCGATGGCGTCGAAGGCAATGGTCGCGCCGGTGGCGGCGATGGCATCGGTCAGCGCGGCCATGAAGCCTGGCTCGCTGGCATCGCAGACGTGGGCCGCGCCCATGGCCTTCAGCACCTCGACCTGTTGCGGCTTGCGCACGATGTTCACCAGCCCGATGCCGTCTTGCTGGCAGATGCGATTGAGCATCTGGCCCAGGTTCGACGCCGCCGCCGTGTGCACCAGCGCGCTGTGGCCTTCAAGGCGCAGGGTCTCGACCATGCCCAGCGCGGTAAGCGGGTTGACGAAGCACGATGCGCCTTCGGCCGCCGTGGCGTCTTCGGGCAACAGCAGGCACTGGCTGGCGGGCACGGCGCGCAGCTGGCTGTACATCGAGCCGCCCAGCACCGCCACGCGCCGGCCCATCAGGGCTTGTGCCGCAGCGGATGAGCCGGCGGCGATGACCGTGCCGGCGCCTTCGTTGCCGACCGCCATCGACACATCGAGCCGGCCCGCCATGCCCTTCATCGCCGCGTCGGGGATGCGCGCGGTGAGAACAGGTCGCTCGGCGCTGCCCGACAAGACCGCGGTGGCAAGGTCGGCCGCGCCCAGCAGCAGGCCCAGATCAGACGGGTTGATCGGCGCGGCTTCGACGCGCACCAGCACGTCTTCGGCGGCCAGTTCGGGCACGTCGGTCTCGACGAGCGAGAGTTCGAGCTCGCCGCCGGACTTGACCAGCGAGCGCAGTTGAAGCGTGGTGCGCGGGGTCTGTGCGCTCATGGGCTTGGCCTCGATCGGTGGGGCGAGGAGTGTAGGGCGGGTGCGGGCATCGCCTTGTCACCGAGTCTTCACATACGGTTTCTAAGCTAGGCCGCGAGCGGGCCCATCGCCGATGGCTTGCCGCGCTGCCCATCCGCCCCGCAGGAGTCTTCCCATGTCCGTCCTTGGTCGCCACCGATCCGTCGTCCGTCACACCCTGCTTGCAGCGGCCTTGC
>JBBQOR010000256.1:0-4579 GCA_038331055.1 Burkholderiales bacterium | reverse complement strand
CGACGCCGGTGCAGTTCGAGCCCGAGGCGCTGCGCCACTCGCTGCAACGGCTGCTGGACCTCGAGCCGCAGCGCATGTACGTGACGCACTTCGGCGTCGTGCACGATGTGCCGCGACTGGGCACGCTGCTGTTCGAACTGCTCGACGCGATGGTCGCTATCGGCCGCGCCCAGGCCGCCGACACCGGCCGCCACCAGCGCATGAAGGCCGCGTTGACCGACTTGTACGCGGGCAGCCTGGAGTCGCATGGCTGCCCCATGACGCCCACACGGATCGCCGAGCTGCTGGCGGTCGACATCGAGCTCAACGCCCAGGGCATGGCTGCCTGGCTGGACCGCGACCTGCGCCGCTGAACACGTGTGCTCTGATTGCTGGAGACTGCAATGAACCCGTCCATCCGCTTTGGCCTCGAAGGCCGTGTGGCCATCGTCACTGGCGGCGCGCAAGGCATCGGCGAAGCCTGCGTGCGCCGGCTCGCGGCCGAAGGCGCCGCAGTCGCGCTGTGGGATGTGGCCGATGCCCCGGGCCATGCACTGGCCGCCGAACTGACGGCTTCTGGCGCGCGCTCGCTCTACCAGCGCTGCGACGTGTCACGCAAGACCGAGGTGGACAACGCGCTGGCGGCGACACTGGCCGCCTTCGGCCGCGTCGATGCGCTGGTCAACAATGCCGGCATTTTTCGCGCCGCCGACTTTCTGGAAGACACCGAGGCAGACTGGGACGCAGTCATCGGCGTCAACCTCAAGGGCGCGTTCCTCGTCGGTCAGGCCGCCGCGCGCGCGATGGTGCAGCAAGGCGGTGGCGGCGCCATCGTCAACATGAGCTCGGTCAACGGCACGTTGGCGATCCCGTCCATCGCCAGCTACAACGCCAGCAAGGGCGGCATCAACCAGCTCACACGCGCGATGGCATTGGCGTTCGCCGACCAGCGCATCCGCGTCAACGCGGTGGCGCCGGGCACCATCGCCACAGAACTGGCGGCCAAGGCGGTGCTGACCAGTGAAGACGCCAAGCAGCGCGTCCTCGGGCGCACGCCGATGAAGCGCCTGGGCGAGCCGCGTGAGATCGCCGACGTGGTGGCCTTTCTGCTCAGCGATGCGGCGTCGTACATGACCGGCGAGATCGTCACCGTCGACGGCGGGCGCATGGCGCTGAACTACACCGTACCGCTGTAGCTCGAACTCAGGCGGCTGCCGGGACGGGCTGCGGCACACACGCCTCACGGATCGGCAGATGCAGCAAGGCCGCACCCACGGCCAGCGCGATGTCGACATACCAGATCCAGTCGTAGGCGCCGGTGGCCTCGAACACCTTGCCGCCCAGCCACGCGCCGAGGAAGCCGCCGATCTGGTGGGTGACCATCACCATGCCGAACAGCGTGGCCAGGTTGGCCGAGCCGAAGAACTTGGCCACCAGCCCGACGGTCGGCGGCACGGTGGACAGGAAGGTCAGCCCCATCACCGACGCGAAGACCAGCACCACGGCCTCGGTCTTGGGCGCCAGCACGAAGGCCAGCACGGCCAGCGCACGCAGCGACCGCACCCGTGACGGGCGCCTCAGCGACCGCACGCGTGACTGGCGCCTCAGCGACCGCACCCGTGACGTGCGCCGCCGCCGTCGCCAGAGGCGCGCCGCGCCCGCGCAGCACCCAGGCCGCGGGCAAGGCCAGCAAGCTGGCGGCGGCCCGCGTGAAGCCCAGGCCGGTGGCGGTGTTGATCGGGCCGAGGAAGAGCCCCATCGACTGCCGCGCGCCCATGGTCAGCGCGAAGGTGCCGCCCGCCGCAAGCATGACCAGCCAGAAGGCCACGGGCAAGCCGCGGCCGTCAGCTGGAGTGGGATTCAAGGTTGGCCTCTTCGCCGCTGTCGGCGGTGGATTGATCAAGCAGCGCCATGCACTCGTCAAGCAGGGCGTGAAGTTGCCATATGCGTTCGTCGCCCAGGCGCTGATTGAGCGCGCTCTGCGAACGCTTCCAGCCGCGCTGGGCAGCTTCACGCAGCGCGCGGCCAGCCGCGGTGACTTGCACATGGTGCGAGCGCGCATCGTCGCCCGGCTCGATGCTCACCCAGCCGGCGGCCACCAGCGGCTGCAGGTTGCGCGTCAGCGTCGAGGGGTCGAGCGACAGCGCCGCGGCCAGCGCCGACTGCGTCATCGGCCCGGCCTTCACCACCCACGACAGCAGCGAATACTGCGTGCCACGAAGGCCGAGCGCACGCTGCTCTTCGTCGTACAGCCGGGCGACACGGCGGCCAAGCTGGCGCAGCTTGAGGTTGGTGCAGCCTCGTGGCGCAGCCGCGGGCGCGCGTGCAGTCGGCGGGCGCATGCCGTGGATTGTGAATGGCAATACTTGCATATGCAACTGAATTGACCGCGGCAGCGGCCTGGGCGCGCCCGGGCAGGCGACAATCAAGTCATGAAATACCTGCACACCATGGTCCGTGTGACCGACATCGAAGCCTCGCTGCGCTTTTTCCGCGACGCCCTCGGCCTGGACCTGCTGAGCCGGCGAGACCATGAGGCAGGCCGTTTCACGCTGGTCTTCCTGGCCGCACCCGGCGATCCCGAGGCGATGATCGAGCTCACCTACAACTGGCCCGCGCCCGACGGCCCGGCCGAGGTCTACGGCGGCGGGCGCAACTTCGGCCATGTGGCTTACGCGGTGGACGACATCTACGCCACCTGCCAGCGGCTGGCCGAGCACGGCGTGACGATCAACCGCCCGCCGCGCGATGGCCGCATGGCTTTCGTGCGTTCGCCCGACGGCATCTCGATCGAACTGCTGCAAGCCGGCGCCTCCCTGCCCCCTGCCGAGCCGTGGGCGTCGATGCCGAACACTGGCGCCTGGTAGGCGCGGCGTAGGCGGTGTACCTGCCGAAGCACTTCGAGCAGCACGACCCGGCCGCGCTGCACACGCTGATGCGTGAGCATCCGCTGGCGACGCTGGTCACGCTGGGCGCTGACGGCGTGACCGCCGATCACATCCCGCTGCACCATGAGCCGGAAGACCGCAGCGACGGGGCCCCGTACGGCACGCTGCTCGGCCATGTCGCCCGCGCCAACCCGATCTGGCGCACGGCAGCCGGCAGCGCCGTGTTGGCGGTGTTTCAGGGACCGCAGGTCTATGTGACGCCGTCCTGGTATCCGTCAAAGCAGGCGCATGGCAAGGTGGTGCCCACCTGGAACTACACCGTCGTGCATGCCCACGGCACGCTGCAGGCGGTGGAGGACGCCCCCTGGCTGCGTGCACTGGTCGGCCGCCTGACCACACTGCATGAGGCGCCGCGCGCGCAGCCCTGGTCGGTGGAGGACGCGCCCGACGACTACGTGCAGCAGATGCTGCGCGCCATCGTCGGCATCCGCATCCCGGTCGAACGCCTGATCGGCAAGTGGAAAGTCAGCCAGAACCGCGATACACCAGACCGGCTGGGCGTGGCCGAGGGGGTGGCCGACGCCAGCGGCGCCTCGGCGCACGCAATGGCAGCGCTGGTGCGCGGCGGCTAGGGCCGCAAGGCCCTGGTGGAAGCCGCCAGCGCCGTGATGCGCGCCCAGTCGCCCGCCTCCACCGCGTCCTGCGGCGTCAGCCACGAGCCGCCGCACACCACCACGTTGGGCAGCGCCAGGAACTGCGGCGCCGTCTGCTCGGTGATGCCGCCCGTGGGGCAGAAGGCCACGTCCGGGAACGGTCCGGACAGCGCCTTGAGCATCGGGATGCCGCCGGCCGCGGTGGCCGGGAAGAACTTGAGGAAGCGGTAGCCATCAGCCATCGCCTCCATCACCTCGCTGGCGCTAGCCACGCCGGGCAGCAACGGCAGGCCCAGGTTGCGGCAGGCATGGCCGATGGCGGTGGTGAAGCCGGGGCTGACGCCGAAGCGGCTGCCGGCGTCCTTGGCGGCCTCGGCATCGGCGACGGTGCGCAGCGTGCCCGCACCGACGATGGCCTCGGGCACGTCGCGCGCGATGGCCTCGATGCACTGCAGCGCCACAGAAGTGCGCAGCGTCACCTCGAGCACCCGCACGCCGCCTTCGACCAGCGCACGCGCCAGCGGCACCGCGTCGGCCACCCGGTGCAGCACGATCACCGGGATCACCGGGCCGTGGCCGGCCAGTTCGATGGGGTCCATCACGTCGAGGGCTCCTTGATTGTTTCGCCCGCATCATCGCCGAAGCCGTTCACAGCCAGGTGACAGCGCCCTGCTCGGCGCCGAGCACGTTGCGCCGCATGCCGGCGAAGAGCTCACGGCCCAGATCATGACCGTTGGCTTCGGCCTGCGCGTCGTCCAGCGTGGCCGGCACGCGCGCGTCCCACTCGTCGGCGTCGACCAGCGCCTGCAGCGTGCCGGCCAGTGCATCGACGCGGATCAGGTCGCCGTCGCGCACGCGCGCCAGCGGCCCGCCGACCAAGGCCTCAGGCACCGCATGGATGGCCGCCGGCACCTTGCCGCTGGCGCCGCTCATGCGCCCGTCGGTGACCAGCGCGACGCGGAAGCCCTTGCCTTGAAGCACCGCCAGTGGCGGCGTCAGCTTGTGCAACTCGGGCATGCCGTTGGCTTGCGGGCCCTGGAAGCGCACCACCACCACCAC
>JBBQOR010000255.1:0-4579 GCA_038331055.1 Burkholderiales bacterium | reverse complement strand
TGGCCGACCTTCATGCCCTGGCGCGTGGCGGGGATGCGCTCGAGCACGCTCTGCGGCACGGGCAGGTTGGGGCCCAGGCCGGCGTCGCTGGCCAACTGGACTTCGCACGCGCGCTGCAGCGTCCACAGCCGCTGGAAGGCTTCGGCGACGCTGCCGCCGACGACCAGCAGGCCGTGATTGCGCAGGATCAGACAAGCCTTGTCGCCGAGCGAGGCCACCAGCCGCGGTTGCTCGTCGAGCCCGGTCGTCACGCCCTCGAAGTCGTGATACGCCACCTGGCCCCAGAGCATCGCGCTGTAGAAGTTGTCGTGCCGCAGGCCGCTGGCCTTGCAGGCTACCGCGCAGCCGGCAGTGGTGTGCACGTGCATCACGCAATGCGCATCGGGCCGCGCGCTGTGGATCGCGCCGTGGATGACGAAGCCGGCCGGGTTGATCGGGTAATCCGACGACCCGATCACGCGCCCGCCGACATCGATCTTCACCAGGTTGCCGGCGTTGACCTCGGCGTAGTGCAGCCCGAACGGGTTGATCAGGTAATGCGCCGGCTGCGTCTGCATGGTCGCATCCAGGCCCACGCGCAGCGTGATGTGGTTGAAGATGGCCTCGGTCCAGCCCATGTGATCGAACAGCCGGTAGCAGGCCGCCAGCTCGCGCCGGGCCGAGGCTTCATCGATAAAGGATGCGTCGTGCACCTGGTCTCCTGGGTTGAACATCAGCTCGCCAAACTATGAGAGGACGACGGGCGGACGAGGGATGCAAGTGTCAGTGCATGCGGACCCGCACCGCTAGGCGGGCCAACCCGGACGCCGACGGCCACCGCGCCGCCTGAGCCACGCATCATGCCGCGCCGCGGCCGTCCCAGCGCGCCGCATTGCCCTCGATGCCGTCGGCGATGCGCGCTAACAAAGGCAGCGGCAGGTCGTGGCCCATGCCGGGCACGATGTCCAGCGTGGCCCCGCTGATCAGCGCCGCCAGGTCGTGCCCCGCCGCCACCGGCACCAGCGGATCGTCGAGGCCGTGGATGACGTGCGTCGGCGCGCTGATGCGCGCGAGCATGGGTGTGCGGTCGCCGTCGGCGGCCACCGCGGCCAGCTGCCGCGCCGTGCCGGCAGGTCGCCAGGCCCGCGACACCATCTGGTGAATGCGGCTTCGCAGCCGCTCTGCATCCGGTGGGTAGCCCGGGCTGCCGATCAGGCGCAGCAGGCGGATCAGGTAGGCCTCGACCGCCAGCGGGTCGCGGCCGTCGGGCCGCGACAGCATCGCGCGCTGCACCCGTGCCCGCGCCTGCGGCAGCCGGCGTGCGCCGGAGGTGCTCATCACCAGCGTCAGGCTGCGCAGCCGCTCGGGGTGCTCGGCCGCCAGATGCTGGGCGATCATCCCGCCCATCGACGCGCCGCAGACATGCGCGCGCTCGATGCCCAGCGCATCCAGCACGCCCAACGCATCGCTAGCCATGTCGGCCAACGAGTACGGCGCATGCACCTGCATGCGCAGCGCGAAGCGCAACGCGGCGTAAGGCAGATTGGGGGTGCCCAGGTGGTCGAAGCCCTGGCTCAGCCCGGCGTCGCGGTTGTCCAGGCGGATGACGCGAAAGCCGCGCGCCACCAGGTCGTCGACCAACTCCTCGGGCCAGCCGATCAGCTGCATGCCCAGGCCCATGATCATCAGCAACGGCTCGCCCGAAGGCAGGCCACGGTCATCGACTTCCAGGGCCGTGTCGCCGGCTTGCAAACGCATCAGGCGCGGAAGAACCAGCGACGTGATCCGGCGGCATCGAAACGCTGCCAGCGGGCGGGATCCTGGCGCAGCCGGTCGGCCACCGCGTACAGCGCGAGCGGGTTCATCCCCATGCCCATGTGGCTGGCCTGCACCTCGATGTTCTCGGTGTGCGCATGCGCCGGGTCGTTCAGGCTGCACTGCCAGGCGACGACGCCATCGCTGCGGCTGTAGATGCTGGTGGTGGGCACCGGCGGCGGCTCGCGCAGCTGTTCCAGCAGGGCCGGGTCATGCGTGCGCTGGCCGCTGACCATCTCGTAAAGGCGCCAGGCGCGGGTGGCGCGCGGATGCCCGGCGAAAGGCGTGCCCAGCGTGATGACGCAGCGCACCTGCGCGGGCCGCTCCTTGGCGATCTCGCGCGCGTAGATGCCGCCCAGGCTCCAGCCGATCAGGCTGACCTTCTGGCCGTGGTGACGCGCTAGCTGGTCGAGTTGCGCGCCGCAGGCCTTCAGCACGCCGCGGCGCGGACCGAAGTTGAATCCCTGCTTCCACGGGTAGGGCGTATAGCCGCGATGGCGCAGGAAGTTGCGCAAAGCGAAAGTGGTGGTGTCGGTGGCACCGAGCCCCGGAAACACCAGCACCGGGTGGCCGTCGCCCACCGGCAGCCGGGCCAGCAGCGGCGTGGCCGCGAGCATCGCAGCAAACTCCCAGGGCGCACGCGCCTCGAGCATCATCAGCCAGGGCGCAGGGGCTTGCAGCGTCTGCCCTTCGTCGTCTTGTTCGGTGTGCTGGCGCGACTTGTCCATCGAACCCATGTTATCGACGGCGCGGCGCACGCCCTGAGGTGCTGCCCCCAGACTTCAGGGCACGGCGCGTGACCTGCTTGACCGTTGCGTCGACCACGCCCTGGGTGACTTTGCCGACGACCCCGCTGACTGCGCTGTTGACTGCGCTACTGACAGCATCCCCCAGACTGCCGCCGATCGAGCGCGCCGCCCGTGACAGCGCCGCGGCGGCTGACACAGGCTCATCGCCAGCGTCCTCACCGGGCACGGGCAGTGCAAGCAGGTCCTCGAAGGCAGTGCCCAGATCACTGGCCAGCTCTTTCACATCCGGCATCGCGGCGGCGTCGGCCATCAGGCCGAAGTCGAGCGACTGGTCGTAACTCTGCACCGTGATGTTCAGCGCCAGCCCGTGCACGATGATCGATGCCGGGTAGTTGCTCAACATGCGCGCGCCCGCCATGTACAGCGGCAGCGGCGGCCCCGGCACGTTGGAGATCACCAGGTTGGCCAGTTGCGGTATGCGTTCAGCCGCCCGCGCGCGGCCATACAGCGCGGTTGCGGCCTCGATCAGCCAGGGCACGCCGAGGGATGGAAAGTCGGTCGGCAGGATGCCCTTGAGCGGCCCCATCGTGTTCTTCATCGCTGCGGTGGCCGCCTTCACATGGGCCAGCCGGCGTTTCGGGTCGGCGATGTTCGTGCCCAGGTTGACCAGGCTCATCGAAGCCTGGTTGTCGGCGGCGGTGTCGCCCTTCGCGCGCAGCGAGATCGGCACCGCGGCGATCAGCGACTTGCGCGGCAGCTGCTTGCGCCGGCCATAGAAGCGGCGCAGCGCGCCAGCGCAGACCAGCAGCACGATGTCGTTGATGGTGGCGTCGTGCGCGCGCCCGAGTTGCTTGAGCTCGCGCAGCGACAGGGTTGCGGTGGCAAAGGCGCGCCCGGCGCTGACCGAGACGTTCAGCGGCGTGCGCGGTGCCATGCTGAGATTGCCGCTGCCTGCCTTGCCACCGAGCAGCGCGCTGCGCGACAGCGCCTGTCCGGCGGCGTCCTTCAGCGTGCCCACCGTGGACGGCAGCCCGCGCACGATCTGCGCCACCTTCTGCGCCTGGTTGCCGATCACGCCGCGCAGCATTTCGCTCATGCCGAGCTTGAACACCGCGGCGCGACCTGCCGGTAGCGAAGGCACTGCACGTGGCTCGGGCCCGGTATCGAGCAGCGCATTGGCCAGCGCCACAGCGGCCTGTCCGTCCACCGCCGCGTGGTGCAGCTGGGTGTACAGGCCAACGCGGCGCAGGCCGCTGGGGCCGGGCGCCAGCCCTTCGAAGACATGCATCTTCCACAACGGCCGCGCGCGGTCGAGTAACACCGGATGCAGGCGCGAGACCTCGGCCTCCAGCTCGGCCATGCCGGCGCCCTTGGCCAGGCGGATCTCGACGATGTGCAGCCTGAGATCGGGCCCGGCATCCACCCAGGCCGGGTTGGCCAGGTTCAGCGGCATCCACCACAGCCGCCGCCGCAGCACCGGCGCGACGGGCAGCCGCGCGGCGATGTGCCGGCGCAGCGCGGTCGCAAAGCGTCCCGGGTAGCCTGCCGGCAACTCGAAGACATGCAGCGCACCGACGTGCATCGGCATCTCGGCCGTCTCGAGAAAGAGAAAGGTGGCGTCCAGACCTGAGAGCTGCTGCATGCCGTCTAGCCTAGCGGGCAAGGCCCGCCGCTGGCAACCGGCCAAACCCAGGCCGAGCTCTCAACCCGACCCCGGCTGCGACTTGCCCGGCACGGGCGCAGCGCGCAGCGCCAGCGCCTCGTTGCCGGCCAGCGCCAGCAGCACCAGCAGGCCCCCACCGAGCACCGCGCCCGAAGGCGCTTCGCCGGCACCGAGCCAGGCCCAGGCGACGCCGAGCACCACCTCCAGCAGCGCGAGCAGCGAGACCTCGGGGGCCGGCAGCACACGCGCCGCGAGCACCGCCATCAGGCAGGGGATGGCGAGTTGGAAGACGCCCAGCAGCGAGAGCCAGGCGACATCGTGCGCCGATGCGGCAAAGGGCAGCGACATCGGCAGCGTGAGCGCCGCCGACAAC
>JBBQOR010000254.1:0-4598 GCA_038331055.1 Burkholderiales bacterium | reverse complement strand
GTCGGCACGTTGGGGAACTTCTTCAAGCGCTGCCGGCTGAACACGGCCAGCAGTCGCGCCCTGTTGCTGTCGACGAAAGGCACCCAGCCGGTGCTTTCGGCCGCCGCGTCGATCTCCCCGCTCAGCAGCGCCTGCATGGTGTTGGCCGTTCCGCGGTAGGGCACGACGGCCCACTTCAGGTCGTGCTGCGCGGCGATCTGCTCGCTCACCAGGTGCCCCGGCGAGCCGAGTCCGGGCACGCCGATGTTCACCTTGCCCGGGTTGCGCCGGGCATGCTCGATGAACTGCTCGAGCGTCTTCCACTCACGGTCCTCGCGCACCACCAGGCCGAACGGGTTGTCCGATACGCCGATCAGGTAAGTGAAGTCCTTGAGCGGGTCATACGGCACAGGCGCGATGAAGGGCTGGCGCAGCACTCCGTTGTGCGACTGCGCGAGCGTGTAGCCGTCCGGCCTGGCCTGCATCAGTGCCAGCGCGCCCAGGGAGCCTGTGGCGCCCGGGCGGTTCTCGACCACGACCTGCTGCCCCAACTGATCGCCCATCAGCTTGGCAAGCATGCGCAGTTGCACGTCGGCGCCGCCCCCTGGTGGCCAGGGGCAGATCAACGTGATCGGGCGCGTGGGGAAGGTGGCAGCCTGCGACCAGGCCGTGCTGGTCAGCACGGCAGTCGCGCCAGCGGCGAGCAAGTCTCTGCGTTTCATGGGATCTCCTTTGATTGGGTTGCCGGGTCGGCGCTCTGACGTGCCACGGCGGGCCAGAGTTCGCCGAGGCGCCTGGGGGCTTCCAGCACGCGTTGCAGGCCACGTCGGCCGACCCGCGCGTGTTCCTCGGCCAGAAGCTGCGCTCGCGTGCCCTGCCGGGCCAGCAACGCCTCGACCAGGGCCTCGTGCTGCGCCTGAGAGTTGCGTAGCCAGAACAGCGATTCCGGCGAGTCGTCGTTCACCGGCAGCATCGCACTCGGCGCAGCGAAAGGCAGCCGGTTGTTGTGCTCGATCGCGCGCCACAGCGCGTCATTGCCGGCCGCGCGAGCCAGCGCGGTGTGGAAGCGCTCATTCACCTGCGCGAAGGCGACCTGCTGCTCCGGCGAAACAGTGTCCGCCCGGACAAGTGCTGCGCCCTCGCCGATGAGAGCCTGCAGCTCGCGCTCGGCGCGCGCGTTCAGGCCGCGCTCGGCCGCCAGCCGGGCCGCGATGCCTTCCAGGCATCCGCGCAGGACCATCGCGTCGTCGACCTCACGCACGGTGAAACGCCGGGCCACGAAACCGCCCGTGGGCAGCGGCTCGACGAGCCCGATGTGCTCCAGCTCGATGAGCGCCCAACGGATCGGCGTGCGCGACATGCCCAGGCGTTCGGCCAGACGGACCTCGTTCAAGCGCTGTCCGGGTTCGATGTCACCGGCCAACAGCAGGTCTCGGAGCCCGAGGTAGGCGCGCTGCTGAGAGGGCAGGTCAGGATCGTCGGCCGGTCGCATGGAAATCATTCTGCATGCAAGAAGGATTCAGAAATAGCCGTATTGACCCGCTAAAGACGATAAATTGCCATCTGCCGCCAAAGCCTGCATGCACGAGAATTAGCTGATGCAAACGACCGTGACCCTCCTCTCCCCGCAAGGCGAGCCCGCAGCGACCGTCCTGGTGACGGCGGGTGAGTCGGTGATGCGTGCGGCTTTACACGCCGACGTCCAGGGCATCGAGGCCGAGTGCGGCGGTTGCCTCTCCTGCGCCACCTGCCATGTGTACGTGCGGGAGGTCGACGGCGACCTGCCTTCGCCTACGCAGGAAGAAGTCGGAATGCTGGAGTTCGTCGCCGCCGAGAGGCGAGCCGAGAGCCGGCTGAGTTGCCAGTTGCTGGGCAGTGGCGCGCTGAAGCAGTTGGTCGTGCAATTGCCGGACCGGCAGGTCTAGCTCCGAGTCCAAGGCTCGGACTCCTGCGTCGGTGGTGGCACTCGAGGGCCCGCCGGTGCCGACGCTCTGAGCGGCGTGCTTCAATCGTTCCTGGAGCACGACGCCATGGCCACGATGAAACTGAAGACCTCCCCCGCGACACACCCCGCGCTGCCATCCGAAGGCATGCGCCTGTCCAAGCGGATGAGCGAACTCGGCATCGCGTCGCGTCGCGAGGCCGACGAGTGGATTCCGAAGGGCTGGGTGCGCGTCGACGGCCGCGTCGTCTCCGAGCTCGGCTCGCGCGTGCTGCCGGGCCAGCAGATCACGATCGACGCCCGCGCGCGCCATCAGCAGGCGCAACGCGTGACGGTGCTGCTGCACAAGCCGATCGGCTGGGTCAGCGGCCAGGCCGAGGACGGCCACGAGCCGGCGGTGGTGCTCGTCAAGCCGGCCACGCAGTGGCGCGAGGACACCTCGGGCATCCGCTTCCTGCCCGAGCACCTGCGCCAACTGGCACCGGCCGGGCGACTGGACATCGACTCCACCGGGCTGCTGGTGCTGACGCAGGACGGTCGCATCGCGCGCCAGCTGATCGGCGAAGGCTCCGAGGTCGAGAAGGAGTATCTGGTGCGTGTCGAACCCGCTGCGGCCGGCAAGTCGCTCTCGGCGGCCGGCCTCGCGCTGCTGAACCACGGCCTGGAGCTCGAAGGCCAGGCCTTGAGGCCGGCGCAGGTCGAATGGGTCAACGGCGATCAGTTGCGCTTCGTGCTGCGCGAAGGCAAGAAGCGCCAGATCCGCCGCATGTGCGAGGCCGTGGGCCTGAAGGTTACCGGGCTGAAGCGCGTGCGCATCGGCGCCGTGCGGCTGGGCGAACTGCCGCTCGGGCAGTGGCGCTACCTGAAGCTCGGCGAGACCTTCGCTTCGTGAAGGCACCGGATACAACCGGCGCGCCGCAACGCTTGTGGCCTAATCGCCGGTTGACCAACACCTTCCAGAGTCATTCATGGGCAACAAGATCAGAACCGAAGCCGACCGCATGGCCACCCCCAGACCGCCAGCGCCCCCGGGCGTGACGGTCACCGTGCGGCTGGGCCAGAAGCGCAGCCTCGAGCGAGGCGCGCACACGCGCAGCAAGAAGAACCCGGGCAAGCGGCCGAAGAAGGGCGGCTGAACCGCGCGCGGTCGGTGGCGCCCGCTGCGGGCGCGGGTGCCGCTTCTCGCCGGTCGCATGGGCGATGCTGAGGATCACCGAACTGCGCTTGCCGCTGGACCACTCGCTGCAGGCACTGCGCGCGGCGATCCTGGGCCGGCTGGGCATCGCTGACGCCGATTTGCTTGATTTCGTCGTCTTCCGTCGTGCGTGGGATGCGCGCAAGAAGACGGCGATCGTGCTGAGCTACACCGTCGACTGCACGTTGGCTGCCGGCGTGGACGAGGCCGCGCTGCTTGCGCGTGCCGGCGCCGACAGCCCCCTGCGCCCGGCGCCCGACACGCGCTACCACCTCATCGGCCATGCGCCGGCGGACTTCTTCGCCGAAGAGCGTCCGCGCCCGGTGGTCGTCGGCTTCGGCCCCTGCGGGCTGTTCGCCGCGCTGGTGCTGGCCCAGATGGGCCTGCGGCCGATCGTGCTCGAGCGCGGCAAACCGGTGCGCGAGCGGACGCAGGACACCTGGGGCCTGTGGCGCCGCGGCGTGCTCGATCCGGAGTCGAACGTGCAGTTCGGCGAGGGCGGCGCCGGCACGTTCTCAGACGGCAAGCTGTGGAGCCAGATCAGCGACCCGCGCCACCTGACACGCAAGGTGCTGACCGAGTTCGTCGCCGCCGGCGCGCCCGAAGAAATCCTCTTTGTCGCCAAGCCGCACATCGGCACCTTCCGTCTGGTCTCGATGATCGAGAAGATGCGCGCCTCGATCGAATCGCTCGGCGGCGAGATCCGCTTCCGCCAGCACGTGGTCGACCTGCTGATCGAGGACGACGTTGCGGCGCGGGGCCAGACGGAACGGGGCCAGCCGGCGCGCCCGCGCCACGTACGCGGCGTGGTGCTCGAAGGCGGCGCCTCGCTGCGCACCGATCGCGTGGTGCTGGCCCTGGGCCACAGCGCGCGCGACACCTTCGCCATGCTGCACCGGCGCGGCGTTGCGCTCGTGGCCAAGCCGTTTTCGATCGGCTTTCGCATCGAGCATCCGCAGGGCGTCGTCGACCGCGCGCGCTTCGGGCCGAACGCCGGCCACCCGATCCTGGGCGCGGCCGACTACAAGCTCGTGCACCACGCCGGCAACGGCCGCTCGGTCTACAGCTTCTGCATGTGCCCGGGTGGCACGGTGGTGGCGGCCACCTCGGAGGTCGGCCGCGTCGTCACCAACGGCATGAGCCAGTATTCGCGCAACGAGCGCAACGCGAACGCCGGCATCGTGGTCGGCATCACGCCCCAGGACTACCGGCAGACGACGCCGCAGGCCGCCGACACGACCGGCGCGACCGGCGCGACCGGCGAGGTCAACCCGCTCGATGGCCTGGCCTTCCAGCGGTTCTGGGAGTCGCGCGCTTTCGAGCTCGGCGGCGGCAGCTACGTCGCGCCGGGCCAGCTACTGGGCGACTTCGTGCGCCGCCAGCGCTCCAGCGCCTTCGGCAGCGTGCTGCCGTCCTACACGCCGGGGGTGCGCGCGACCGACCTCGCCGAGCCCGGCCGCGAGAGCCTGCCGCACTACGCCC
>JBBQOR010000253.1:0-4600 GCA_038331055.1 Burkholderiales bacterium | reverse complement strand
GCGCTCCAGCACCACCTTCGTGCCGCGACGCAGCGTGATCTCGCGCAGCGTGATCATGCGCGGCGCCCCTCTTTCCCGGCGGCGGCAGCCAGGCCGGCCGCCTCGAACAGCAGCACCTGTTCATCGCCCGCGCTGCAGGGCAGGCCCACCGCCGGCCAGCGCGCAAACGCTGCATCGAAGTGCGCCTTCTCGTGGCCGATCTCCAGCACCAGCAGACCGCGCCGCGAGAGGAACCCGGCCACGCCGTGCATCAGCGGCCGGATGAAGTCCATGCCGTCGTCGCTGCCGTGTGCACCGCCGTCGAGCGCCAGCGCGGGCTCGGCGCGGAACTCCGGCGGCAGCGCCGCCATCGAGCCTCGGCTGACATAGGGTGGGTTGCACAGGATCAGGTCGTAGCGCCCGCGCGCCGCCGCCAGCCCGTCGCCCTGGCGCAGCGTGATGCGCTCGGCCAGGCCGTGGCGCTGCACGTTGCGCTGCGCCACCGCCAGCGCGTCGGCCGACAGCTCGCTGGCATCCACCGCGGCCTGCGGCCAGGCCAGCGCCGCCAGCACGGCCAGGCTGCCGTTGCCGGTGCACAGGTCGAGCACCCGCACCGGCGGCGCGTCCCCCAGCCAGGCATCGATCAGGCCTTCGGCCAGCGGCTCTGCGATCAGCGAGCGCGGCACGATGACGCGCTCGTCGACAAAGAAGGGCACGCCTTGCAGCCAGGCTTCGCCGGTGAGGTACGCGGCCGGGCGGCGGCTGCCGATGCGTTCGGCGACCAGCGCGTCGACCTGAAGCTGCGCGGCGGGCGCCACGCTGCGCTCGGCCACGCCGTCCAGATCGTCCAGCGGCAGGCCCAGGCGCCAAAGGACCAACCAGGCGGCTTCGTCGAAGGCATTGGTCGTGCCATGGCCGAAACACAGGCCCGCGTCGCCGAGCCGCGCACTGGCGCGGTGGACCAGCTCGAGCACCGTCACGCCGCGCTCGCCGAGTCGGCCAGGCGAAGGGTGTCTTGGTTTGCCGAGGCCGCGCTCACGCCCGGGAACCTGCGCGCGGCAGTTCGTCCTGGCGGACTTCGATGGTCAGCTCGGTATACACAGGCACGTCGGCTTCTTCCTTCTTCGGGGTGATGCGCGAGATCGGCGCCACGTCGTTCTGCAGCCGCCACATCAGGTTGGTCGGCGAGTCGGCGTACAGCAGGCCTTCCTCGCGCGTGACGCTGCCGTCGCCGATCAGGCGCGCCAAGTCCTGCTCGAAGGTCTGCGAGCCCTCGGCCAGCGAGTTCTGCATCGCGTCCTTGATGGCCGACAACTCCCCGCGCTCGACCAGTTCGGCGACCAGCTTGGTGTTGAGCAGCACTTCCACCGCTGGCACGCGGGCGCCGGCATTGCTGCGCAGCAGGCGCTGCGAGACGATGGCGCGCAGCGCGGCCGCTAGGTCGGACAGCAGGGCCGGCCGCACGTCGGGCGGGTAGAACGACAGGATGCGGCCCAGCGCGTGGTAGCTGTTGTTGGCGTGCATCGTGCAGATCACCAGATGGCCCGACAGCGAATACGAGATCGCCGAGGTCATGGTCTCGCGGTCGCGGATCTCGCCGATCAGGATCACATCGGGCGCCTGGCGCAGCGCGTTCTTCAGCGCCACCTGCAGGCTCTGCGTGTCGCGGCCGACCTCTCGCTGGTTGACGACCGACTTCTTGTTCGTGAACAGGAACTCGATCGGGTCTTCGATGGTCAGGATGTGGCCGGTGACCTGCTGGTTGCGCCACTCCAGCATCGAGGCCAGCGTGGTGCTCTTGCCGGTGCCGGTGGCGCCGACCATCAGGATCAGGCCGCGCTTTTCCAGCACCAGCGTGGACAGCATCGAAGGCACGCCGAGCGAGTCGAGCGCGGGGATGACGTGCGGGATGCAGCGCACCACCGCCGCCACCGAGCCGCGCTGCTTGAAGGCCGAAAGCCGGAAGCTGCCGATGCGCTGCAGCCCGATGCCGATGTTCAGCTCACAGGCCTCGTCAAGCTCTTCCAGCTGCTGCGGCGTCAGCACCTCGCCCAGCAGCTGGCGCACGTGGGCCGGCGTCAGGTTCTCGTCGGACAGCTGCATGATCTGCCCGTGGATCTTGATCAGGATCGGCGTGTTCGCCGACAGGTAGACGTCGGACGCCGACTTCTCGGCCATCAGCCGCAGCACGCGCTCCATGTTGTTGCCGGCCACCGGTCAGGCTCCTTTCTTGCGTGCCGCCGGTGCGCCGCCTCAGGCGCGCAGCAGCTCGTTGATGCTGGTCTTGGCGCGCGTGGCGGCGTCGACCTTCTTGACGATGACGGCGCAATACAGACTGTGGCTGCCGTCGGCGCTGGGCAGGTTGCCCGAGACCACCACCGAACCGGCCGGCACGCGCCCGAAGCTGACGCTGCCGCTGGCGCGGTCATAGATCTTCGTGCTCTGTCCGAGGTAGACGCCCATACTGATGACGGAGTTCTCCTCGACGATCACGCCCTCGACGACCTCGCTGCGCGCGCCGATGAAACAGTTGTCCTCGATGATCGTCGGGTTGGCCTGCAGCGGCTCGAGCACGCCGCCGATGCCCACGCCGCCCGACAGATGCACGTTCTTGCCGATCTGCGCGCACGAACCCACGGTAGCCCAGGTGTCGACCATCGTGCCTTCGTCGACGTAGGCGCCGATGTTCACGTAGCTGGGCATGAGCACCACGTTGCGGCCGATGAAGCTGCCGCGCCGGGCCACCGCCGGCGGCACCACGCGCACGCCGCTGGCGCGCATCGCGGCTTCGTCCAGATGGCTGAACTTGGGCGTCACCTAGTCGAAGAAGGCCAGCTCGCCGGCATGCATCACGCGGTTGTCGGTCAGCCTGAAGGACAGCAGCACCGCCTTCTTGATCCACTGGTTGACGCTCCACTGGCCCACGCCCTGGCGCTCGGCCACACGCAGCCGGCCGGCGTTGAGCTCGGTGATCACGTGCTCGACAGCCTCGCGCACGTCGGGGGCGTTGGCGGCGCTGATCTGCGCGCGGTTGTCCCAGGCGATGTCGATCAGGGACTGCAGCGTTTCGGTCATGGAGGGCTCAGGGAAGGTGTGGGACGGGGAAGCGGTACACCAGGACGTGCGCTGCGGGTGGTCTGCACCGACGCCGGACCGGGGGCAGGCGACGAGGCGTTGAGCGGCCTGGACGCATTCGGCCGGCGGGGCGACCGTGCGCTCCAGAGGGCGGGTCCCGCAGGGTCTGCCCATTGTATTGATCGGGCCAGCCTGCTTCGCTGCAGCAACGGGTTCATGGCGCCATTCTCGCCCGCGCTGGCACCGCGGCATGACGACTCGTGAATGCGTGCGTTGACGGCGCCTGACCGCCGCGCGGATGATCGAGGGATGTCTACGGCCGCCTTGCCTGCCTCTGCGCTGCACTTCTGCTTCGCCTGGCTGCTGCCGCTGAGCGTCGCTGCGGCGGCCTGGCGTTCGCCCGCGCTGGCCGCGGGCTTGATGTTCACGTGGCAGGTGGGCCTGGCGCTGGCCGAACATGTGCCACGCTGGCGTCAGGCGCTGGCACCGGTGCCGCTGCCTGGGGCCGGCTACATCGCCGTGCTGCGCGTGCATGTGCTGTTGCAGGCCGCCCTGCTGGCCATCGCGGTGGCGGTGGTGCTACGCGAAGGCAGCGTCATGGCCGCCCTGCTGTTGGGTCTGGCCGTGGGCAGCATTGCGGGCGGCCAGGGCATCACCTTCGCGCACGAGCTCGGCCATTCGCGCTCTCGCCTGGACCGGTTGCTCGGCTGGCTGCTGATGGGCAGCGTGGGCTACGCGCACTTCATGGTCGAGCATTACCGCGGCCACCACGTGCGCGCGGCCACCGCCGCCGACCCGGCCAGCGCGCGCCGCGGCGAGAGCCTGTGGCGCTTCCTGCCGCGCACGCTGGCGGGCAGCCTGACCAGCGCCTGGCGGCTCGAGTCGCTGCAGCTGCGCCAGCGCCGGCGCGGCTGGCTGCGCAGCCCGCTGGCCTGGGCCAGCGTGGCGCAGGTGGCCTGGCTGGTGCTGTTGTTCGCTGCGTTCGGCCCGCTGGTGCTGCTCTTCTGGCTGGTGATGTCGGCTTACGCCATCTTTCTGCTGGAAACGATCAATTACATCGAGCACTACGGGTTGCAACGACGCTGCGTGGGCGGGCGCCACGAGCCCTTCGGCCTGGGCCATGCCTGGAACGCCGACCACTGCGTGACCAACCTCGTGCTGGCCAACCTGCAGCGCCACAGCGACCACCACATGCACGCCTGGAAGCCCTATGCCGCGCTGGCACCATTGCCCGGGCCGCAACTGCCGACGGGCTACGCCGGCTGCCTGTTCCTGGCCAGTCTGCCCTGGCTGTGGTTTCGCGTGATGCATCCGCGGCTGGCGGCGTTGCCCGCTGCATGATCGGCGCGCTGGCGGCGGCGCTGCTCGCCGGCTTGCTGGCGGCTGCTGCGGTGCCTGCGGTGAATGCGGCGCCGCCGTCGCCCGCGCGCTTCGATTTCGCCGCGACCCCCGGTGTGCTCAGCCGCAACGTCGTGCCGCAGCGCTACGAGCTGCTGCTGCAACTCGACCCCAGGCTCGAGACTTTCGACGGCGAGGTGACGATCCA
>JBBQOR010000252.1:0-4601 GCA_038331055.1 Burkholderiales bacterium | reverse complement strand
TGCCGCACATCACCTCATCCAGGATCAGCAGCACGCCGTGGCGGTTGCAGATCTCGCGGATGCGGCTGAAGTAGCCCGGCGCAGCGGTCACCGCGCCCAGCGTGGCGCCGACCACCGGCTCGGCGATGAAGGCGGCCACGGTGTCGGGGCCCAGGCGCAGGATCTCCGCCTCCAGCAGGTCGGCCATGCGCTGCCCGTACTGGCTGGGCGATTCGTCGGCGCGCTGGCCGCGGTAGACATAGCACTCTTCGATGTGCGCGATGCCGCCCAGCAGCAGCGAAGGAAACTGCGCGCGCCGCCAGCGGTTGCCGCCGGCCGACAGCGCACCCAGCGTGTTGCCGTGATAGCTCTGCCAGCGCGCGATGATGCGGTTCTTCTGCGGCCGGCCGCATTCGGCGTGGTACTGCACCGCCATCTTCAGCGCCGCTTCCACGCCCTCGCTGCCGCCGCTGACGAAGTACGCCGCGGCCATGCCGGCCGGGGCGTGCGCGATCAGGTCATCGGCCAGCGCCTCGGCCGGCTCGCTGGTGAAGAACGAGGTGTGCGCATAGGCCAGCCGGGCGACCTGGTCACGCACGGCGGCGATCAGCGCCGGGTGGCTGTGGCCGAGGCAGGACACCGCCGCGCCGCCGCTGCCATCAAGGTAGCGGCGGCCCTCGCGGTCGATCAGGTAAGGGCCGTCGCCGGCCACCGCAACCGGGTAGTGCTGGCGCAGGTGGCGGTGAAAGACGTGGCTGGTCTGGGTGATCATCGATGGGACGGCGGCTGGACGTGGCTCGTGATGATGCCAAGCATTTGCGCCCGACCTACACTGTCGGCCCCCGCCAGCAGAGCCACATTGGAGAGACAGATTGGAGAGACACATGGGCGCACCGGAAGCCTTCACCCAGACCACCGACGTCGGCCACTGGATCGGCGGCGCCCGCTCGCCCGGCAGCGGCAGCCGCAGCCAGCCGGTGTGGAACCCGGCCACGGGCCAGGTGGCGCGCCAGGTGCTGCTGGCCAGCACCGCCGACGTTGCTGCCGCGGTGGCCTCGGCCAAGGCGGCGCAGCCGGCCTGGGGCGATATGCCGCCGATCCGCCGCGCGCGCGTGCTGAACAACTTCCTGCAGTTGCTCAACCAGCACCGCGACACGATCGCCGCGATGCTCACCGCCGAGCATGGCAAGGTCTTCAGCGACGCCCAGGGCGAGGTCACGCGCGGCATCGACATCGTCGAGTTCGCCTGCGGCGCGCCGCAGCTGCTCAAGGGCGACTTCACCGACCAGGTCTCCACCGCCATCGACAACTGGACGCTGCGCCAGCCGCTGGGCGTGGTGGCCGGCATCACGCCCTTCAACTTCCCTTGCATGGTGCCTCTGTGGATGTTCCCGCTGGCGCTGGCCTGCGGCAACGCCTTCATCCTCAAGCCCAGCGAGCGTGACCCCAGCGCCAGTGTGTTCATGGCCGAGCTGCTCAAGCAGGCCGGCCTGGCCGACGGCGTGTTCAACGTGGTGCAGGGCGACAAGGTGGCGGTCGACGCGCTGCTCGAGCACCCCGACGTGAAGGCCATCAGCTTCGTCGGCAGCACGCCGATCGCGCAGTACATCTACGCAACCGGTGCCCACCACGGCAAGCGCGTGCAGGCGCTGGGTGGCGCCAAGAACCACTTGGTCATCATGCCGGACGCCGATCTCGACCAGGCGACCGATGCGCTTATGGGGGCCGGCTACGGCGCGGCCGGCGAGCGCTGCATGGCCATCAGCGTGGCGGTTCTGGTGGGCGACGTGGCCGATCGCATCGTGCCGCTGCTCGCCGCACGCGCCAGGCAGCTCAAGGTGAACAACGGCATGGCGCCGGACGCCGAGATGGGCCCGATCGTCACCCGCGAGGCGCGCGACCGCATCGAAAAGGCCATCGGAGCGGGTGTCGAGGAAGGCGCCACGCTGGTCGTCGACGGGCGCGGCCACCAGGTCAGCGGGCATGCCGGCGGCTTCTTCACCGGCGGCACGCTGTTCGACCACGTGCAGCCCTCGATGCGCATCTACCGGGAAGAGATCTTCGGCCCGGTGCTGGCCTGCGTGCGCGTGGCCGGTTTTGCCCAGGCGCTGCAGCTGGTCAACGACCATGAGCTGGGCAACGGCGTTTCTTGCTTCACAAGCGACGGCGGCATCGCGCGCGAGTTCGCCCGCCGCGTGCAGGTGGGCATGGTGGGCATCAACGTGCCGATCCCGGTGCCGATGGCCTGGCACGGCTTCGGCGGCTGGAAGAAGAGCCTGTTCGGCGACATGCACGCCTACGGCGAAGAAGGCGTGCGCTTCTACACCCGGCAAAAGAGCGTGATGCAGCGCTGGCCCGAGAGCATCGGCAAGGGCGCCGAGTTCGGTTTCCCGACCTCGACGTGAACGGCGCGGGCCCGCGCGCCGCCCAGGCTCCGCTCAGGTGCCGATCACCCCGCCGTCGTTCTTGCGGATCACCACCGTCGCGCTGCGCGGCCTGCCGTCAGCGCGCTGGTCGGGCCAGTTGCTGATGCGGCGCGGGTTGTCGGGGTCGCTGCGCTCGCTCGGGCTCTCGCCCGGGTGCTGGATGTTGATGAACATCACGCGCCCGTCCGGCGTGCCGGTGGCGCCGGTGACCTCGCAGCCCGCCGGGCCGACCAGGAAGCGGCGGATCTCGCCCGTCTTCACGTCAGCCGCCAGCATGGCGTTGTGGCCCACCTTGGCGTAGTCGCCGCGGCCGATGGCCGAGGTAGAGATGTCGGTCTGGATCCACAGCACGCCACGGGCGTCGACCCACAGGCCGTCCGGCGCGCCGAAGGCGTCGCCCTTGACGTTGCCCTTGGCCTCGGCGCGCTCATTGGTCGGGTCGCCGGCAAGCACGAAGTGGTTCCACTGCAAGGTGACGCCGTCGAAGTCGCCGTCGTCCTTCCAACGGAGGATGTTGCCCATCGTGTTGTTCGAACGCGGGTTGGCCGCGTCGACGCCCGGCTGGTTGGCCTGGCCACGGTTGCTGTTGTTCGTCAGCGTCACATAGACCCAGCCCTGCTGGTCGACTTCGGTCCACTCCGGGCGGTCCATCTTTGTCGCGCCCAGCAGATCGCTCGCCTGGCGTGACTTGATCAGCACCTCGCCTTGGTCGGCGAAGCCGTTGGCGGCGGTCAGCGGGCCCTGGCCGTGCGTCAGCGGCAGCCAGCGGCCCTTGCCGTCGACGTCGAAGCGGGCGACGAACAGGGTGCCGTGGTCGAGCAACTCGCCATTGGCGGCAAAGCCGCCGGGCTTCACGCTGTCGCGGCTGACGAACTTGTAGATGTACTCGAAGCGGGCGTCCTCGCCCATGTAGATGACCGCTCGCTTGCCCTTGGTGAGCACGGTGGTGGCGCCCTCATGTGCGGCGCGGCCGAGCGCGGTGCGCTTGACCGGCGTGCTGCTCGGGTTGTAGGGGTCGATCTCGACCACCCAGCCAAAGCGGTTCGGCTCGTTCGGGTGCTTGGTGGCGTCGAAGCGCTCGTCGTGCTCGGCCCAGCGGTAGCCCACCGGCTCGCCGCTGCGCATGCCCCAGCGCGCATGATGCGCATCGAGCGTCGGTGGGCCGCGGAAGTAGAAGATGAAGTTCTCTTCGCAGGTCAGGTAGGTGCCCCACGGCGTGATGCCGCTGCCGCAGTTGTTCAGCGTGCCCAGCGGCCGCCGGCCCTGGGGGTCGGCGGCAGTGCGCAGCATCGCGTGGCCGGCGGCCGGGCCACCGAAGGCCATCGGCGTGTAGGCCGTGATGCGCCGCGCCCACGGGCTGGGGGTGACGATCACGTAGCGGCCGTTCTTCTGCTCGACTTCGACCACCGAGACGCCGTGCGCGGCCTGCGCCTTGCGCACCTTGCCGGCGTTCCAGGTCTTCATGCCGTCGGTGTGCAGCAGCCCGTCGTCGGCGTATTCGTGGTTGATCACCAGCAGCCCGGCGCTGACCGGCGTGCCCGGCAGCGGATGCTTGTAGAAGTGGATGCCGTCGTGGTGCATGCCGAGCTGCGTTTCCTGCTGCGCCGCGGTGTTGCCGGCATCGAAGCGGAAGGCGCTCTCCTCGCCCGACAGGCCCACCGGCTCGCCCCAGGCGGCAATCACCTGCACGCTGTAGCCCTCGGGCACCACGATCGTGTCGGCCGTGCCGATCGGCACCGCCTTGAAGCCCAGCAGCGGGCCGCTGGAGGCGCCCAGCGAGGCGCAGCCGGCCAGCGGGGCCAGCAGCCCCGTCAGCGTCATCCCGAGCCCGCCTCGCAGCACCTGGCGGCGGGCGGGGTCGGAGACCTCGTGGATGCTGGGGTTGGAGGAGCGATTGCTGTCCTCCATCGTCGAGAAGTCCTTGGCCATGGTGGCGTGCCTCAGTGGGTCGAAGAAAACCGCATTCTCCCGGCTGCGAGATGACACTTCCGTGACGTGTTCGAACAGCCTCAGAGCTTCTCGGTCTCGCCGCTGCGCGGCTGCCACTTCATCAGCCGCCGCTCGATGCGGCCGACCAGCGCATCCAGCACCAGCGCAAACGCGGTCAGCACCAGGATGCCGGCCATCACGGTGTTGATGTCGAAGCTGCCTTCGGCCTGCAGGATCAGGTAGCCCACACCCTGGCTCGAGCCCAGG
>JBBQOR010000251.1:0-4602 GCA_038331055.1 Burkholderiales bacterium | reverse complement strand
CCGGTCGGCCGGCATGCGCGGCAGCAGGCTCAGCGTGGTCTTCAGACTGACCTCGAAGCTGTGCAGGTTGCGGTTGTTGATGCCCACCAGCGGCGTACGCAGGCGCAGCGCGCGCTCGAGTTCCCCGGCATCGTGCGCCTCGACCATCACCGCCATGCCCAGCGCGATCGCCTGCGCCTCGAGCTCGGCCATCTGCCCGTCGTCCAGGCAGGCGACGATGAGCAGGATCGCGTCGGCACCCATCGCGCGCGACTCGTCCACCTGGTAGGCGTCGATGATGAATTCCTTGCGCAGCACCGGCAGCCCGCTGGCGGCGCGCGCCTGCTCCAGATAGGCGGGTGCGCCCTGGAAGAAGCTGCGGTCGGTCAGTACCGAGAGCGCGGCCGCACCGTGCTGCGCGTAGCTGCGCGCGATGGCCGGCGGATCGAAGGGCTCGCGCAGCACGCCCTTGCTGGGGCTGGCCTTCTTCACTTCGGCGATGACAGCGGCGCCGCCCGCCGCCGCACGCCCGCGCAGCGCAGCCTCGAAGGGGCGCAGGCCACCCCGCGCCTCGGCGGCGGCACGCACAGCGGCCGGCGGATGCTCGCGCCGCGCCGCATCGACTTCGTCGCGCTTGACGTCGACGATGCGCTGCAGGATGTCGGTCATCGCGTGCTCTCCGCTTACTCAAGCCGGCCGCAGGCGATTGGTCACGGCAACGAACTGGCTCAGCTTGGCCAGCGCGCGGCCCGAACTCACGGCCTCGCGGCCGCGCCTGACGCCTTCGCTGACACTTGCGGCCACACCAGCGCAGTACAGCGCAGCGCCCGCGTTGAGCAGCACGATGTCGCGCACCGGGCCGTCCTCGTCGGCCAGCGCACGCTGGATGCAGGCCACCGACTCGGCCGTGTTCGTCACGCGCAGCACACGCGAGTCGTAGACCGGCAAACCGAAATCGCTCGGGTGCACCAGGTATTCGCGCACCTCGCCGTCCTTGAGCTCGCCCACCAGCGTCTCGCCCGACAACGAGATCTCGTCCAAGCCGTTCATGCCGTGCACCACCATCACGTGCTCGCTGCCCAGGCGTTGCAGCACGCGCACCTGGATGCCCACCAGATCGGGGTGGAACACGCCCAGCAGCTGGTTCGGCGCGCCAGCCGGGTTGGTCAGCGGGCCGAGGATGTTGAAGATGGTGCGGATGCCCAGCTCCTTGCGCACCGGCGCGGCATGCTTCATCGCGGCATGGTGCGCGGGCGCGAACATGAAACCGATACCGGTCTCGGCCAGGCACAAGCCCACTTGTTCTGGCGTCAGGCCGATGTAGGCGCCCATCGCCTCGAGCACGTCGGCACTGCCGCTGGTGGACGACACGCTGCGCCCGCCGTGCTTGGCCACCCGCGCGCCGGCTGCGGCGGCGACGAACATCGACGCCGTGCTGATGTTGAAGGTGTGCGAGTTGTCGCCGCCGGTGCCGACGATGTCCACCAGATGCGTGCGGTCGGCCACCGCCACCGGCGTGGCGAACTCGCGCATCACCTGGGCCGCGGCGGCGATCTCGCCGATGCTCTCTTTCTTGACGCGCAGGCCGACGGTCAGCGCGGCGATCATCAGCGGCGACATCTCGCCGCCCATGATGCGGCGCATCAGCGTGAGCATCTCGTCGTGAAAGATCTCGCGGTGCTCGATGCAGCGCAGCAGCGCTTCGGAGTTGGTGATCGGCATGGGGCTTCCTCGGGCCTTACAGGTGCAGACGCAGCGCCTCCACGGCGCGATCGATGACGGCGGTGTAGGTGTCCAGATGCGTGACCAGCCGCAGCCGACCACCGCCGCCTGTGCACCACACGCCGGCGGCACGCAGTCGCTCGACCGCGCCCGGCGCCTTGTGCGGGGCCAAATCCACCCACACCATGTTGGTCTGCGGCGGCTCGACACTGACCCCCTCCAACCCGGCCAGGCCATCGGCCAGCCGGCGCGCATTAACGTGGTCCTCGGTCAGCCGGTGTACATGGTGGTCGAGCGCATGTATCGCGGCCGCGGCCAGCAGGCCGCTCTGGCGCAGAGCGCCGCCCAGCAGCTTGCGCGCACGGTAGGCGCGGGCGATCAGCGCGCGCGGGCCCACCAGCACCGAGCCCGCCGGCGCGCCCAGGCCTTTGCTGAAGCACACCGAGACGCTGTCGAAGGGCTCGGCGATGCGGCGCGCGGCCGCGAACGGGTCACCCTGCGCACCAGCCAGCACCACCGCGGCGTTGAACAGCCGGGCGCCGTCCAGGTGCGCAGCCAGCCCGTGGTGACGGCCGGCCGCCACCAAATCGTCCAGATAGGCCGTCGGCATGAACTGCCCGGTCCAGGTGTTCTCCAGCGCCAGCAGCCGGGTCGGCGCCACGTGCGGGTCGTCGTCACCAGCGGCTTGCGCGCCGATGTCGGCCAAGGCGATGCGACCATCCGCGCCTTGGCGCAGCGGGCGCAAAAGCAGCCCGCCCAATACCGACGCACCGCCTGCTTCCCAGCGGCAGATGTGCGATTGCTCGCCCAGCAGCACCGCGTCACCGCGCCCGCCATGCGCCAGCAGCGCGCACAGGTTGGCCTGCGTGCCGCTGGTGACGAAGAGCGCCGCCTCCTTGCCCAGCAGCGCGGCCATGCGCGCCTGCAGCGCGTTGACGGTGGGATCGTCGCCGAACACATCGTCGCCCACCTCGGCGGCCGCGATGGCCGCGCGCATGGCCGACGTGGGCCGCGTGACGGTGTCGCTGCGCAGATCGACCGCGGGCATCGGCTCGGCCATCAATGCACCCGGCCCATGCGCAGGAAGTTGCCGAGCAGCGCGTGGCCATGCTCGGACAGGATCGACTCCGGGTGGAACTGCACGCCTTCCAGCGGCGCGGGGCCGCCCGCCAGCTCACGATGCCGTACGCCCATGATCTCGCCGTCTTCGCTGCGCGAGGTGACTTCAAGCGTCGCCGGCAGCGTCTCGCGCTCGATCGCCAGCGAGTGGTAACGGATCACGCTGAAGCGCTCGGGCAGGCCGGCGTAGACACCGCGGCCGTCGGTCTGGATGGTGCTGGCCTTGCCGTGCATCTGCAGTTGCGCGCGGATGACGCGCCCACCCAGTGCCGCGCCGATGGCCTGATGGCCCAGGCACACGCCGAGGAGCGGCAGGCGCCCGGCAAAGTGCCGGATCGCCTCGACGCAGATGCCGGCCTCGGCGGGCGAGCACGGACCGGGCGAGAGCACAAGCCGATCGGGCTTCAGACCCTCGATGCCTTCGACCGTGATCTCGTCGTTACGAAAGACACGCACGTCCTCGCCGAGTTCACCGAAGTACTGCACCAGGTTGAAGGTGAAGCTGTCGTAGTTGTCGATCATCAGCAGCATAGGCGCTCCATCCCTTTGATTTCATTCAGTGTTCTTGCGAGCACCCACGTTTCATACCCGCGTCGATACCCGCTTTTTCTGTCGCTGGCGAGGCCGGCGTGATGTGCTGGGTGGGGGACTGAGGCGCCCGTGCGGGCGCAATAGGTCGATCAGGCTGATGGCTTACGCCAACGCCAACCGAAGAACTCTGCCGAGGGGGATGGCTTCGCCAACATACATATCATTATCGCTGGCATTCACCTGAATCCGTGACCTCACCTTGGTAGACGAACACTCTGCGGGTGAAGTCAGCAGTTGAATTTCGGAGCTGGTGCCGAGACAATTGGGGCATGGGCAAGATCGAAGTAAGGCAACTCAAATACGACCTCACCCCTGTGGCCGGATTGGCGCTGGTGGGGGACCATTTCAAGAGCTTCGAGCCGGTATTCAGGCTGCTGGACAAGACGCTGCCGGTGCGCGCAGGCGTAGCCAACAGCGACATCCTTCGCAGCTACCTCGGACTGCGGTACGGCCAAGAAGGGCGTGGGGCGCACCTACGCCGGCGTGGACGGGTTCTGCCCGCTGGCGTCGTACATCGGAGCGTACGGCTGGCCGCTGGAGCTGTCGCTGCACCCAGGCACGCAGCATTCGGCCAAGGACACCGAAGACAACTTAAAGCGCGTGATCCCGATGGCCCAGCGGCTGAGTGCGGCGGGGCCGAAGCGACGCTGCTGGTGCGGCTGGATTCGGGGTTCGACTCGGCCGCGCTGATGGCCTGCGTCGAGTCGGTGAACCAACCTGGGCAGCAGCAGCCAAGCGTGCAGGTGGACTTCTTGATCAAGTGGAACCCGCGCAGCACGGACCGCGACGAGATGGCCGCGCAGATTGATACCGGCCAGATCACCGGCACCGGCACCGGCACCGGCACCGGCACTGGCACTGGCGCTGGCGCTGTGGGAGCAGTTGGTCGTGGTCAACGGCATCCAGCGTCCCGTGCGTCGCGTACTGCGCCTGGTGGAGCGCACCATCAGCGCCGCTGGCCAGCACCTGATCATCCCGGAGATCGAACTCGATGGCTGGACGATGACGCTGCCACGCAGCGTCAGTGCGCAGCAGGTCACTGGTCTGTACGCCGACCACGGCACGCACGAGCAGTTTCACGCGGAGTTCAAGGCCGACCTGGACCCGAGGAAGCCACCCTCGGGCAAGTTCGAGATCAACACCTTGGTGTGCCACCTAGCGGCGCTGGCGATGAATATTTTGCGTCTGATG
>JBBQOR010000250.1:0-4629 GCA_038331055.1 Burkholderiales bacterium | reverse complement strand
TCAGGCCGAGGTTGAAGGTCTTCAGGCCCACCAGCTCGCTCACCCGCAGGCCGCTGGCGTACATCAGCTCGAGCATCGTGCGGTCGCGCAGGCCCAGCGGCGTGCCGGCGTCGGGCGCGCCCAGCAGGGCCTCGACCTGCGCTTCGCTCAGCGTCCCGGGCAGGCGATGGTTTTGCCGCGCGCGCAGCAGCTTGAGCGTGGGGTCCGCGGCCAGCAGGTGCTCGCGCAGCGCCCAGCGGAAGAAGCGCCTGAACACGGCCAGTCGCCGGTTGGCGCTGCTGGTGCGCGAGCCTTCATGGCGCGCCGCGATGTAGCCGCGCAGATCGGTCTCGGTGGTGGCGGCCAGCGTCGCACCGCGCTGCACGTGCAGCCAGGCGGC
The DNA here is from genome assembly GCA_038331055.1 of Burkholderiales bacterium. GTDB lineage: Bacteria > Pseudomonadota > Gammaproteobacteria > Burkholderiales > Burkholderiaceae_C > Rubrivivax. The sequence continues at coordinate 4,250 of JBBQOR010000250.1, read as the reverse complement.
CAGCAGGTTCAGATCGCGCCGATAGGCGGCCAGCGTCAGCGAGGCCAGCCCGTCTTCGATCCACAGCGCGTCGATGAAGCGGTCGATGGCGGGCTCGGCGCCCGCCTCCGTGCGCGCTTCACTAGAGCGAGAGCTTCTGTGTTTCGACAACCTTCTTGTAGACCTCGAACTCGGCGCGAATCTGCGCCGCAAACTCGTCAGGCGAATTGGCGATGATGATCGAGCCGGTGTCCTCGATGCGCTTCTTCACATCGGCCATGGCCACCGTCTGGCGCACCGCGGCGTTGACCTTCTCGACCACCTCGCGCGACAGCCCGCGCGGGCCATAGATGCCGTAGTAGGCCATGCGGTTGACCGGCTCGAGCCCGACTTCCTTGAAGGTCGGCACGTTCGGCAGTACCGACAACCGGGTCGGCGCGGCGACAACGATCGGGATCAGGCGGTTGTCGCGGATAAAGGGCAGCGCAGACGGCAGGTTGTCGAAAATCACCTGCACCTGGCCAGCCACCGTGTCGTTCAGCGCCGGGCCCGCGCCGCGATACGGGATGTGCGTGATGAACACGCCGGCCAGGTTCTTGAACAGCTCGGTCTGCAGGTGGCCGATGCCGCCGGTGCCCGAACTCGCGTAGCTGTAGCGGCCGGGGTTCTTCTTCAGCTCGGCGATGAAGCCCTTGTAGTCCCGTGCCGGAAACGACGGGTGCACCGCGATCACGTTGGGCGTGGCCGCGATGTTGGTGATCGGCGTGAAATCGGTCAGGATGTTGTACGGGATCTTCGTGTTGATCGCCGGGTTGGACGCCGTGGTGGACACGGTCGCCATGCCCAGCGAGTAACCGTCGGGCGCCGCCTTGGCGGTCTCGTTGGCGCCGATCGAGCCGCCGCCGCCGGCGCGGTTCTCGACCACCATCGTCTGCCCCAGCGGGCCGCCGATGCGCTCGGCCACCACGCGGGCGATGATGTCGGTGGTGCCACCCGGCGCGAAGGGCACGACCAGCCGGATCGGCCGGTTCGGGTACGCCTGGGCGTAGACGACGCCGCTGAGGGCGAACAGCGGCGACGCCGCGGCAAGGCGAACGATCGATCTTCTTTGCATGGGGGGATGTCTCGTCAGGGTGGGTCTGAACCCGGGCGAATGCTCGGGCTGGCTTGCTGGATGACCACTCGCCGGTACGGGTGCCGGCTCCGGCGCGGAAGCGATTTTGCTTGACGCGGGGCCCGATCAGCCGATCGGCCCCCCGAGCAGTCCGGTCTTCATCTCCGGGTCGACGGGCTTGTTGCCGATGAAGATCCGCAAGATCGCCGCATAGAAGTCGTCGCCCGGAATCACTGCGCCGCGCGCAGTGCCATTCAGCACGAAGCTCATGCCCTGACCGGGCACGAAGTCGAGGTTGACCACGTCGCCCTTCTTCACAGAACCGGTGGCGAGCACCATCGCATCGAACGCCGCGACACGCTCGCTCAGCGCCGCTTGCTCGGCTGCCGGCGTGTTGCGCGCGATGCCATTGCGGATGGCCTTGGTGAACTCGACCGCAGGCACATCCAGCAGCATGCGCAGGTGCAGCCGCTTCGGCCCGGCTTCGGCCAGCACCTCGGCTACGGTGGTGGCACGACGGGTCAGGTACAGCGCCGCAGCGTAGCCCTTGATCCAGGCCACGGCGCGCAGCCCGATGCCGTTGAGCACCAGCTCGGACTGCGCCACCAGCAGCCGGCGTTCGAAGGGGTAGCCCTCCACGCGCAGCGGTGACTCGGCGCGCGCCCCGGAGGCCGTCGCTTCGGTGCGCGCCGACGCGCCAGCGGTCTGCGCAAACGCCGCTGGACCAGCCACCAGCCCGCACAGGGCAACAAGCGTGCAGGCGCGCAATGTGAGTCTGTTCATGACCGCCATTCTGCGCGCATGTATCCGGCAAACCCGGCTGGGCTGCCGACTGCCGGGGGCGCTCTCAAGACTCGTGTCCGAGGGCCGCGATCCGCTGCGCCAGGGCCCAGCCGATGTGCTCGGCCAGCATCTCATCGGCGCTGGCCAGACCGGCCTGCAGCGCGATGGCCAGATCCCCTTCGCCGGTCTCGCGCCAGGCATTGCCCAGCGCCACCGCCAGGTTTCGCCGCCAGCGCGGCCAACCGATGCGGCGGATGGCGCTGCCTTCGGTCTGGCGCAGGAACTGTGCCTCGTCCCAGCCCCACAAGGTGCGCAGCGTGGCACCGACCAGCGGCGCGCGCTCGTCGAAGTCGACCAGCGGCGAGCGCTGCGCGTACTTGTTCCAGGGGCACACCAGCTGGCAGTCGTCGCAGCCGTAGATGCGGTTGCCCAGCGCGGCGCGGAACTCCACCGGGATCGGGCCGTCGTGCTCGATCGTCAGGTAACTGATGCAGCGCCGCGCGTCCAGCCGATAGGGCGCGACGATGGCCTGCGTCGGGCACACGTCGATGCACGCGGTACAGCTGCCGCAATGCGCGCTGCTGGCCTCGGTGGGCGGCAGCGGCAGGTCGGTGAAAAGCTCTCCCAGGAAGTACATCGATCCTGCATCGCGCTGCAGCGCCAGCGTGTGCTTGCCGCGCCAGCCCAGGCCGCTGCGGGTGGCCAGTTCGACCTCCAGCACCGGCGCCGAATCCGTGAAGGCGCGGTGGCCGAAAGGGCCGATCTCGGCCGCCAGCCGGCTGGCCAGCGTCTGCAGGCGCGTGCGCATGACGCGGTGGTAATCGCGGCCGCGGGCATAGACAGAGATCACGGCCTGGCCGGCATCGGCCAGCCGCCGGCGCTCGTCCTCAGCCCAGCCGGGGGCCGCAGCGCGCGGCAGGTAATCCATGCGCGCGGTGATCACGCTCAGCGTGCCCGGGCGCAGCTCGGCCGGCCGTGCACGCACCGTGCCGTGGCGCTGCATGTAGTGCATCGAGCCGTGCAGGCCCGCGGCCAGCCAGGCCAGCAGGCCGGGCTCGGCGTCCGACAGGTCGACCCCGGCCACGCCGATCTGGGAAAATCCGAGCTCATGTGCCCAGACCCGCAGCCGCCCCAAGAGCTGCTGGGCGTCGATGTCGGTTTGTCGCAGCACCCGCCCATTCTAGAAACCCGCACCCTGCATTGGCCCGACGAAGCCGCCTGCGCGGCCAGCGCGGCCGTGCTGGCCATGGCGCTGCGTGCGCTGCCCACGGCAGGTGATGCCTTCATCGCGCTGCACGGCCCGCTGGGTGCCGGCAAAACCACCTTCGGGCGCCACCTGCTGCACGCGCTCGGCGTGGCCGGGCGCATCCGCAGCCCGAGCTACGCGCTGCTGGAGCAGCACCGGGCCGACGGCATCGAGATCGCGCATCTGGATTTCTACCGCTTCGGCGATGCCCGCGAATGGACCGATGCCGGCCTGCGCGATGTCTTTGCAAGCCCTGGCCTGAAGCTGGTCGAGTGGCCCGAAAACGCCGCGGCCCTGTTGCCGCCGTGCGACCTGTCGCTGCATCTGAGGCCGGTCGATGCTGACGAACGCGAGGTGCTCGTCAGCGCGCACAGCGCACGTGGCCTGGCGCTGCTGCCCTGATGCGACGTTGACGATGAACGGCCTTCGATGAGCAATGCCGAGCCCCGCCGCGCCGCCTTGCGCCGCATGGGCGCGCTGGTGCTGGCCTTCGGCGCCAGCGGCCTGGCGCACGCGGTGGCCATCGTCGCGGTGCGCGTGTGGCCGGCGGCGGCTTACACGCGGGTGACCATCGAGTCCGATGCGGCGCTGGCCACGCGCCACTTCGTCACCGAGGGCCCCACTCGCCTGGTGGTCGACATCGAAGGGCTGGAGCTGGACGGCGCGCTGCGCGAACTGGTCGGCCGCGTGCAGCCGGACGACCCGTTCATCGCCAGCGTGCGCGTCGGCCAGCCGCACCCGCGCACGGTGCGGCTGGTGCTCGATTTGAAGCAGCCGGTATCGCCGCAGGTCTTCACGCTGGCGCCGGTGGCCGCGTACCGGCATCGGCTGGTCTTCGACCTGTACCCCACGCAAGAGCGTGACCCGCTGCTGGCGTTGGTGCGCGAGAAGGAGGCCGCCGAGAAGCGCGCCGCGCAGTCGTTGCAGCAGGGCGCGCCGGGCAGCGCGCAGCAGATGCTCGATGAGCTGATCGCGCGCATCGAGCAGCGCGCCACCCCCGACATCGCGCTGTCGTCGCCCGCGCCCGCCGCCACCGCCATCCCGCCCGCGCACGCCGCCTCGGCCGTGCAGCAGACGCCGGCCCCGCCGCCGCCCGCCACCGCGGCTGAGCGCCGGCGCGCCGAGCGG
>JBBQOR010000249.1:0-4658 GCA_038331055.1 Burkholderiales bacterium | reverse complement strand
AGTTCCAGCCCCAGGCGCAGGCGCAGGCCTTCAAGCTCGAAGTCGCGCAACTGGGCACCGCGCGCGGGCAAGGCCAGCGACAGCTGCTGCAGCACCTCCAGCGGCTGCACCGCACTGAGTTCACGCGCCAGCAACGCGCTGCCCGCAGCGGCAGCCAGCGCCCGGTCACGCGCGGCACGCACAGGTGCGGCATCGGATTCCTCCGCGGCCAGCGCGGCCTGCACGGTCTGCCGCTCGCGCCAGGCGTCCCAGCCGACGCGCGCCTGCGCGGCAGTCAGCCCGAGCAGCCCGAAGATCGTGGCCACCGTGGCCAGGTGTTCGATGCGCGAGCCCCCGGCGGACAGCGCCTGCAGCGTGCGCGTGGCCACCCACGGGCCGGCACGCCATGCGGCCGCCTGCGGCGCCGGTGCCGCAGCGGGCAGCAGTGCGGCATCCGCCGGCGGCACCGTGCGTGCGAATTCCTGCCAGTCGGCGGTGCTGGGCGGCTCGGGCCACCAGCGTGTGGCCACCGGCCAGCCGCCACGCCAGAGCTGCGCCTCGCAGCCCTCCAGACCCCGCAACAGGCGACAGCCATCACCGGCCATGGGTTGCTGCAGCAGGCTCTCGGGCAGCGGCGCGCCGGCGGCGGCAGCGGCGTCCCAGGCGAAAGCCAGCGCGCGATCCTCGCGCTGCGCGACCAGGAAGTCGCTGTCGGCAAACGGGCTCCAGGCCACCAGCAGATTGCGCAGCACCGCGCGCCGCTCGCCTACCGGCGCCTGCGCCAGCGAGAACACGCGCACCCGCACCAGCGCGCGCGAGAGCACGGTGGTGGGTGTCGACCACCAGCCTGCGCCGCGCGTCGGCGCCAGGGTGCCGCGGCTGAGCACGCGGGTCCACTGCTCAGGGTCGGTCGATCGCGAGGACCAGGGGGAAGGCAGTTGCACGTTCTTCGGTTTGCGGCTGCGTGCTGGGCGACGCGGCGGGCGCCTGTTCGCTTCGGGGGGGCGCGGGCTTGCCGCCGCCGCGCGGCGCCGAACGCGCCTCGAGGATGGTCCACGGCAAATTGACGCCATCCGGAGTGAGATACAGATTGTACTGAAGGGGTCTGATGAGCCCAGGGGCCGACACGGTGATGCGCGGCCACTCGCTGGCGTGGAAGAAGAAACTGTCGTTGCGCAGTGGCAGCCCGGTGGCGCGCTGCGCGGCCTCACCGGAGAAAAAGCCGTTGTCGCGGCGCAGGGTCTCGAACAGCTCGATCTGCTCCGGCCGCGCCTGCGGCATCAGCGCACGCAGCACGGGTGCCGCCGCAGCGTTGGGGTTGAACAAGCCTTCGCGGTTGGTCGACAGCAGCGGCTCCAGGCGGGCCAGCAAGGCCGGGTCGTCGCGCCACAGCGGCATGCGCGACAGCTCACGCACAGAGAACAGCCAGTCGTTGCTCGGCGGCGGCAGGCCGAGCGCCGCGTACTCGTCGCGCTCGGCCCCGTTCAGGCGCTTGAGGTTGTCGCGGTCGATATAGTCCAGCAGCACGTCGACCATCGCGTCGGCGCGTGGCGGCGGCACCTCGGCATCGGTGAGCAGACGCAGCAGATGCTGGCGGCGCAGGGCGTTCAGGGGCAACAGACCGCGCGTGTCCTGCACGCGCAGCTCAGCGCCGCCGGGCAGCGTGTACGGGCGGCCGTCGGCGTGCACCTGCTGCGTCGGGTCTTCGCCCCAGCCGGCGGCATTGCTCGGCCGGGTGGTGATCCAGTACAGCGCACCGGCCAACGCGCTGGCGGCTTCGATGCGCGCCCGGGCCTGGCCGTCGAGCGTAGTGGCCTGCGCGCGCAGCTCGTCGATGCGCTGTGCGAAGCGCCCTGCGACCAGCGCCACCAGCGCCAGCGCGCCGAGCACCATCACCAGCACATAACCGCCCTGGCGGTGCCGCCCGGCGGCCTTCAAAGCTGCTCCACCACGCGCCGCGACGGCAACGGCTCGGCGTCCACACGGGGTGCCGCCAGCAGCAGAGGCAGTTCGGCCAAGCCGGTCTCGACCGCCACCGCCACCGGCAGGCCCCGGGGCGCATTCAGTGCGGGCGGCCACTGCTCGTGCCACTGGCCGCGTGCATCGAGGAATCGGAAACCGCCCTCGCGGCCTTCCCATTCGAGCAGCGTGCGGGCACTGGCAGAAGGGTCGGACGCATCCGGCTGGCGCAGACGCAAGGTGGTGCGTGCGCCGGTGGCATCGGTCTCGAACAACAGTTCGAAGCGCTGCGCGCCAGACTCTGGGAAAGCCGGCATCTCGGTGCTGAGGCCGCTGAGGCTGCGGCGGGTGCCGGCAAAGCGCCCGGGGGTCTGGCGTTCGCCGGGCACGGCGCCGTCGATCAACCCGCGCACCCACTCGATGCGCAGCGACTGCGCCATGCCCGCCAGTTGCCCGCCGGCCAGCAGGCGTTCGATGCGGCCCAGTTGCAGCAGCGCCTGGCTGACGATGGCCGCGACCAGCGAGACCACCACCAGCGTGACCAGCATCTCGAGCAGGGTGAAGTCGGTGCGCCGGTGCTGCGCGCCCGGCTTCATACGCCACCTGCAGGCCGGGTGCGCATGGTGCCCACCTGCAACTGCTCGAAACGCACGTCGACGCCGCTGGTGGCATCACGCGCCTGCACCTCGAGCCGCCACAGACCGATGCGCCACGGGCCCGCGGCGCCGGCGATCTGGGTCGCATTGCCTCGCTCGGGCGCCACCAGCACGGCGCGCCACTGCACCTCCAGCGGGCCGGTGGCAAAGCGGCCCTCGGGCTGCTGAGCCGGATTCACGGACGCCACGGCGGCCTGCGCCGAGAGCATCAGGCGTGCGCGCAGTTCGGTGTCGCGCACGCGGGAGGCGGCTTGCAGGTTGCTGTTGATCCAGTCGAAGAGGGCGATGCCCGTGCCGGCCAGCAAGGCCAGCGCCACGATGGCCTCGAGCAGACCGAAGCCGCGCACGCGCCGCCGCGCGCCCGGGCGATCAGCGATCGTTCGGCGCATCGATGGTTCCGGTGATCGGCTCGATGCGCCAGCGCAGTGGTGCGCGGCCGGGTGCCACCAGCAGCACCTCGCCGCCCTCGGCCGCGCCGGAAGCCGCAAAGCGCAGCGGCTGCGGCGCTTCGATGCGCCAGCCTTCGGGCAGTTCGGGCAGCAGGGTCTGCAGGTCGGCTTCGGCCCACTGCTGCGGCGTGCCGCGTTGCGCCGCACGCATCGGCAGCCCCGCCAACATCACGCTCACGTCGGCCGCCACGCCGCGCTCGCGCGCCGCATCGACGGCCCGCCACGCGATCGGGCCGACGAGGCCGGTGACCAGGGCGCCCAGCGCCAGCACGACCAGCAACTCCAGCAGCGTGAAGCCCGCTGCGGGCCGCGTCGCGTCAGCGCGGCGCGGGCAGGATGCCGATGTCGCGCGCATCACCCTCGCCGCCGGCCTTGCCGTCCGCACCGAGCGAATACAGCGCAAAGGGCTGGCTGTCCATGCCCGACAGCGTGTACTGGTAGGCGTTGCCCCAGGGGTCGCGCGGCATCACATCGTCCAGGTATGGCCCACGCCAGCGCGCTGCCAGCACCGGTTCGGCGGGCGGTTTGGACAGCAGGCCCAGGCCTTCGTCGGCGCTCGGGTAGCGACCCACGTCCAGGCGCAGGTTCTCCACCGCGCCGCGCAGCAGCTTGACCTGGGTTTGCGCTGTCGACACCTTGGATTGGTCCACCTTGGAGAACAGGCGCGGCCCCACCAGCCCGGCCAGCAGGCCGATGATCACCAGCACCACCAGCATCTCGAGCAGCGTGAAGCCGCGGGCAGCCTGGCGGGTGGATCGCAGCGTCGGGAGCATCACGGGAAAGCCTTCCGGAAATGAAAAGAGCCCCGATGGTACGGGGCTCCAGGAATCCGACGCGCGGGCCCGAAGGCCCGCGGAGGTCAGCCAACTTAGTTCTTGTACACCAGGATGTAGTTCGAGAGCGCGCCGACGGTCGGGCTGACGATCTGGTACAGACCGTCGATTTCCGATTGCGGCGCATTGACCGTCACCACCAGCGAGGCACGCACACCCAGGCCAGCGCCCGGGGTGATCGTGACCACGCTCGGCAGGTCGATCAGCGTCGTCATGCCGGCGGCGAGCGAACCAGCAGCACCCAAACCGTTCGCGACAATCTGCGTACCGGCCTCGGTCAGGTAGCTGATCGTGTAAGCGCGCGACGACGAACCCGTGTTCGTCATCACGAGACGGCTGAACCAGCCGGCGGGCTGGTTGAACAGCGGAGCCACCATGCGAACGCCGTTGCGTGTAATCGTGCCCGAAGTCGCTGCACCGGCGTTGTCGACCGTGAAGTTCGTCTGCGCCGTGAACGCCTCTGCCAGCGTGAACGTGGCCGAGTTGATCTCATAGGTGCCAGCGACGGTCACGCACAACGTCTGCGCCGAAGCAGCCTGTGCCGCCGTCAGCGTGAATGTTGCAGTGGACGCATTCAGCGTTGCAGCGTTGATCGCAGTCCCTGAGCAATTGGCTGCATCGTTCAAAGTAACGCGACCCAGGGCAGCACCGGTGTAGGTGCTGTCGCCGTTGCGCATGGACGTGAAGTCACCCATCGCGGTAACGGTATTCGTGGCCTGCAACAGGTCAGCGATGACGACCGTGCCGCCCGCCGGGAGCAGCCGGGCGACGAGCGTGCCCGT
>JBBQOR010000248.1:0-4672 GCA_038331055.1 Burkholderiales bacterium | reverse complement strand
GGATGCCCTGCGCAGCACCGGCGGTGGCGGCCTCTTCTACTGCTTCGCCACCAACTGACGGCCGCCGCGGGCGGCCCTCCACGCACGCCATGGACGAGCCCGCCGCCCGCGCCCTGGCGAGTAGCTTCCGCCTGACCGCGCCACCACCCGGCTTTGCCGACGAGCCCTGGCCGGTCTACGCCGCGCTGCGCGAGCATGACCCGGTGCATGAACTCACACCGGGCTCCTTCCTGCTCACGCGCTACGTCGACGTGCTGGCGGTCTACCGCAACCCGCAGGCGCTGAGCGACAAGCAGCGCGAGTTCGGGCCCAAGTTCGGCGTCGGCACGCCGCTGTTCGAGCACCACACCAGCAGCCTGATCTTCAACGACCCGCCGCTGCACACGCGGGTGCGGCGCATCCTGATGGGCGCGCTGAACCAGCGCGCCATCGCCCGCATGGAGGCCAGCGTGGGTGTGCTCGTCGAGCGCTTGCTCGACCAGATGGCCGATCAGGACACGCCCGATCTGATCAGCAGCTTCGCCGCGCAGATCCCGATCGAAGTCATCGGCAACCTGCTGGACATGCCGCACGCCGACCGCGGGCCGCTGCGTGAATGGTCGCTGGCCATCCTGGGCGCGCTGGAACCCGCGCCCGGCCCGGCGCCGCTGGCGCGCGGGCACGCAGCCGTCACTGAGTTCCTGGCCTACCTGCGCACGCTGGTGGCCGACCGCGCGCAGCACCCCGGCGACCCCGAGACCGATGTGCTCACGCGGCTGATGCGCGGCGATGCCGGCGGCACGCTGAGCGAGCGTGAGCTGCTGCACAACTGCATCTTTCTGCTCAACGCCGGCCACGAGACCACCACCAACCTGATCGGCAACGGCATGAACGCGCTGATGACGCAGCGCGAACAGTTCGACCGGCTGCGCGCCGAGCCGGCGCTGATGAACACCGCCGTCGAGGAGATGCTGCGCTTCGAGAGCCCGGTGCAACTGGGCAACCGGCTGCTGGCCGCGCCGATGCTGCTGGGCGGGCGTGAGCTGCCGGCCGGCAGCTTCATCACGCTGGGCATCGGCGCGGCCAACCGCGACCCGGCCGAGTTTGCCGAGCCCGACCGGCTGGACGTGGGGCGGCGGCCGAACAACCACCTGGCCTTCGGGCAGGCGGCGCACGCCTGCTCGGGCATGAACGTGGCGCGCATGGAGGCACGCATCGCGCTGGCGCGGCTGCTGGCACGCTTTCCGCGGATCGAACATGGCGGCGCCGCACAGCGCGACCCGCGGCTGCGCTTTCGCGGCTTCAGCAGCCTGCCCGTACGGCTGGGCTGAGGCCAGCCCGAGCGGGCCGGGTTATTGACGGGTGATCGACGGGTGATCGACGGATGAGGGACGCGTGATGACGCATATCCACCTCGCCTGGGAGCTCGGCGGCGGGCTCGGCCACGCCGCCCGGCTGAAGGCGCTGGCGCAGGCGCTGCAGCAGCGCGGCCACCATGTGAGCCTGTCGCTGCGCGAGCTGGTGCAGACCGACACCTTGCTGGCCTCGCTCGACGCGCCACGGTTTCAGGCGCCGAGCTTCTCGGCGCAGGTGGTGGGCCTGCCCTCGCCGCCGGCCTCGCTGGCCGAGATCCTCATCGGCTGCGGCTGGCTGGACGCGCGCGCCATGGCCGGCCCGGCCGCCGCCTGGCGCAGCCTGTTGCAGATGCTGGCGCCCGACTTGCTGGTGGCCGACTACGCGCCCGGCGCGCTGCTCGCCGCCCGCGCGCTCGGGCTGCCCGCGGTGATCATCGGCAATGCCTTCTGCGTGCCGCCGGCCGGGCCGCTGCCCGCCTTGCGCGCGGGCGTCGCGCCTGCCAGGCTGGCGGCGGCCGAGGCGCGTGTTCTGGCGGCCGCCAACGGCCTTCTGGCCGCCGCAGGCGCGCCGGCGATCGAACACGCCAGCTGGCTGCTGCGCGGCGAGCACCGGCTGATCTGCGCCTGGCCCGAGCTGGACCACTTCGCGCGCGACGCCGAAGGCGACGGCGATGGCTGGTGGGGGCCCGACACCCAGGGCGACGACGGCCTCGCACCGGACTGGCCGGCCACTGGCGGGCCACGCGTCTTTGCCTACCTGAAGGCTAACCACCCTGGCCATGCGGCGGTGCTGCAGGCGCTCGACGCGCGCGGATGCGCCACCCTGTGCTACCTGCCCGATGTGGCCGCCGGCAAACCGGCGCCGCCGGGCAGCGAGCGCATGCGCTACGCCCGCGCGCCGGTGAACCTGAACGCCGCGCTGGCCGACACCGCACTCTGCGTCTGCCATGCCGGCAGCGGCACGGTCGCGCAGGCCCTGCTGGCCGGCGTGCCGCTGCTGCTGCTGCCCCAGCAACAGGAGCAGAACCTGCTGGCGAATCACCTGCACGCGCAGGGGCTGGCGCGCAACGCCGGTCCGCGCCCGGACGCGGCGAGCCTGCGCGCGCTCATCGACGAGTTGCTGGACAGCCCCGGCCCGCGCGCCGCCGCACGGGCCGTCGCCGCGCGCCACGCGGGCTTCGATACAACAGCGCAGATGGTGGCGATGGTGCGGACGCTCGAAGCACTGCTGCCCGCCCGGTGAGCCCCGACGGACGCAGCGCCTGCGTGCCGCGTTCGAAAAGGGCTTGCGCGGCGTCCGGGTTGGCGCGCTGCTGCAAGACGGATGTCAACAAGGCAGCCGATCATCAAGGCTCTTCCACGCAGGTCCGCAACATGCCGCACCGTCTTCCCTTTCGCTCCATCCTCGCTCCCCTGCTGCTGGGCGCGAGCCTCGGCGCCGCGGCGCAGTCCGGCCAGGCAGGGCCTCTTTGGGAGCTCGGCGCCGCAGGCTTCGGTGTTTCGCAACAGGCCTATCCCGGCAGCGATCAGCGCGTGACGCGCGGTCTGGTGCTGCCCTATGCCGTCTATCGCGGTGAGTTCCTGCGCGCCGACCGCGACGGCGCCGGCCTGCGCGCGCTGCGCACCCCGGCCTACGAGCTCGACATCGGCGTTGCCGGGTCTTTCGGCTCGAGCTCCGAAACCATCGACGCCCGCCGCGGCATGGCCGATCTGGGCACGCTGATCGAGTTCGGCCCGCGGCTGAGGCTCAACCTCGGCCGTGCCTTCGACGGCCGCTGGCGGCTGGACCTGCCGCTGCGCGCGGTGTTCGACCTGAGCGACGGCTTCGCCCATCGCGGCACGGCCTTCGAGCCGGAGCTCAGCTTCCAGCGCCGCAGCCCGCTGGGCTTCGCTTACGGCGCCAGCGTCGGCGCCGCTTTCGGCGACCAGCGTCTGGCCGGCATTTTCTACACCGTGCTGCCCGCGCAGGCCACGGCCACGCGCGCAGCGTATGACGCGCGCAGCGGCCTGATCGCGTGGCGCGCATCGGCCTCACTGGCCCGCGATCTGTCGCCCGACTGGCGCGTGTTCGGCGTCGCGCGCTGGGACTCGGTGGCCGGCGCCGCCAACGAGGACAGCCCGCTGGTGCGACGCACCAGTGGCACGTCGGTCGGCGTCGGCCTGGCCTGGACCTGGAAGCGCTCGCAGCAGCGCGCCGCGGACTGAGCGCGCGATCCGCGCTCCATCAGCGGTTCATCAGCGCTCGATCAGCGATCCGCCAGCCGGCGCTGCCAGGCCTCGGCATCGAAACCCACCGTCACGCTGCCGTCGCCCCAGTCGACCACCGGGCGGCGGATCACGCTCGGCTGATCGCGCATCAGCGCGCCCGCGCTGTCGGCGTCGCCCACGGCGGCCTGCACAGTGGGGTCGAGCTTGCGCCAGGTCGTGCCCTGGCGGTTGAGCAGCCGCTCCCAGCCCAGGTGCTGCAGCCACGGCCCCAGCGCCGGCGGCACGCCGCTGCGCTTGAAGTCGTGAAATCGGTACGCGGCGCCGCGCTCGTCCAGCCAGGCGCGGGCGCGCTTGACGGTGTCGCAGTTGGGGATGCCATGAAGCACGATCTCGGCCATCCTGAAACCCTGTCGTTGATTCAGCGCGCAGTGCGCCTGAAAGCCGCCGCCGCATGCCGTGCCGGCAGCCGCGGCCCCTGGCCGAAGAGCTTGTCGCGCAGCGTGCCCGGCGCGTAGGCGGTCTTGCAGGCGCCGCGCTCTTGCAGGGCCGGCACCACCCAGCGCACGAAGGACTCGGTGCATTCCGGCGTCACCGTGCGCGCGAGGTTGAAACCGTCGATGCCGGTATCGGCCGCCCAGCCGATGAGTTGCTCGGCCACCGTCTGCGGCCCGCCGACGATCAGAGCGTAGCGCCCGCCCAGCGCCATTTCTTCGAGCATCTGGCGGCGCGTCTTCGGCTTCGGGCCGGCGCCGATGCTGGCCACCGCCGACTGCTGCGCATTGCCGGCACCCGGCGGCGCGATCGGCTCGTCCATCCCGTAGCGCGAAAAGTCGATGCCGGTGCCGGCGGCAAAGTGCGCCAGTCCGGCCTCGGGGCTGGCGTAGTGCAGGTACTCCTGCAGCAGCGCCTGCGCGGCAGCGTCGTTCTCCTCGGTGACCACCGTCGCGCCCATGAAGACCTTGATGTCATCGCGCCGGCGGCCGGCGCGCTCGGCCTCGTCGCGCAGCGCATTGACCGCCTTGCGCGCGCCTTCGCGGCTGTGGCCGGAGATGAACACACATTCGGCGTGGCGCGCCGCGAAGCGCACACCGCGGCCCGACGAACCCGCCTGGTAGAGCACCGGTGTGCGC
>JBBQOR010000247.1:0-4677 GCA_038331055.1 Burkholderiales bacterium | reverse complement strand
GCGCCGGTGGTCAGCGAAACCGCGCCCGGGGTCGATGCGGTCGCCGAGGTTCGGCTGGGTCAGCGCGTGTCCGTCGAGTACCAGAGCGCCGGCGTTGCCAGCTTGATCCGGGTCGAGGCCGCGGTCTCCGGAACGGTGGCGTCGGTCACCTCGCCCGGGGTCTTCGCGGTGCTGGGTCAGACGGTGACCGCCAACGCCAACGGCGCGGTCGGACCGATCACCCAGTTCGGCGGGGGCTACGCCCTGGCGGGGGACATCCGTGCCGCCGACCCGGTCGAGATCCACGGGGTCCTGGTCCGCCGCAATGGCACGTACACGATCCAGGCCACGCGCATCGACAAGCTCGCCGCCGCGCCTGCCTACCTGCGTGTGACCGGCCTGGCCAGCAGCGTCGCAACGGCTGGACCCGGCATGCTGAATCTCGCGGCGCTGAGCGTGGACACCTCGGCTTCGACCATCGTGCCCACCGGCTCGGTACTGGCCGAGGGGCAGGCCGTCACGGTCATCGCGGCCCCGTCGTCGCTGACCAAGCCGGCCAGTGGTGGACTTCGGCTCAAGGCGGGGCAGATCCGGGTCCGACAACTCGGCGGCGGCGATCTCGACGACTACGTGAGCGGCTCGCTGTCGCACCTGGACACGGCGGCGAAGACGTTCGCGCTCGGCAGTCTGGTCGTGCACTACGTGAATGCCGCCGTGTCGCCTACCGGTTCCATGTTGGTGGACGGCCTGTATGTGCTGGCGCGCGGGACGAAGGCGGCGGATGGATCGCTGACCGCCGCGACCGTGACGCTGCGCAACACGGGTTCCGACGAGGAGGGAGAGCTGAAGGGCAACATCAGCGGCTACGTCGCTGCAACCCGGCAGTTCGTCGTGCGCGGCGTGGCCGTGAATGCCAGTGCGGCCGCCATGCAGGGCTGCCCCGCGACCGGCCTGGCCGATGGCCTGTTCGTCGAAGTCCACGGCGCGCTCGTGAGCACCGGCGTGCTGGCCAAGACGGTGCAGTGCGAAAGTGAATCGTCGGGTTCGACCGTCGAGCGCACCGGCGTCGCCAGCGCCGTGGATACTTCGGCCAGAACTTTCACGCTCACCCGATCGAGCGGGCCGATCAGCGTGGCCTGGGGCGGCAATACCTTCTTTAGCGGCGTGACGCCGCAGACGCTGGGCGGCAAGACCGTGCAGGTCGAGGGTCAGTTCAATGGGGCCGTGCTGAACGCGAGCAAGGTCGAGCTCAAGGACTGATGGTGCCAGACAAGACTAAGGACGTCTGCAGGGTTGCTGGCGTCCAACGCCAAGCTGAGGGCGATGGCGGTGCCGCAGGCGCCCCACGGCGAACGCCTTTCGGTCGGCCTGAATCGCGCATGGCCGGGCGGGTGCGCTGGCGGCGGTGACGGGGGTGCGGCGCCTGCGCGGAGCCGGTGACCACAGCCCCGGCGCTTCGAGGCCGTCCGGAAACCTGCCGAGATGGTCCGGTCCCCACGATCACGGCGGCAAGGCACGCGTGGCATGATGGGTTTTGTCACTTTCGTCAACGCATCGACCTTCGTTCGGGGGGCGGCAGGCATTGCGTTGGCGAAGACCCAGCGCGGAGGAACGCATGAGAGCACCCTTGCCAGCAGACGAAGCCGAACGGCTGAAGGAGTTGCAGGCGTACGAGATTCTCGACACCGACACCGAGCCCGAATACGACGCCATGGTGCAACTGGCCTCGCACATCTGTGGCACGCCGATCGCGCTGATCTCGCTGATCGACGCGCATCGCCAGTTCCTCAAGTCGCGGGTCGGGCTGGAGGTGACCGAGACGCCGCGCGACGTCGCGTTCTGCGCCCATGCGATCCTCAAGCCGGAGCTGATGGTGGTGCCGGATGCCGCCGAGGATGCGCGTTTTGCCGACAACCCGCTGGTCACCTCGGACCCGAAGATCCGCTTCTATGCGGGTGCGCCGCTGGTCACGCCCGACGGGCATGCGATGGGCACGCTGTGCGTGATCGACCGTGTGCCCCGCACACTGACCGACGCGCAACGCGAGGCGTTGCAGGTGCTCGGCCAGCAGGTGGTGTCCCTGCTGCAGCTGCGACGGGCCAAGGCCGAAGCGGAGCAGGCGCACCACCGGCAGGGCGAACTGCTGGCGCGGCTGCGTGTCGAGCAGGAGCGTTCCGAGCGCCTGCTGCTCAGCCTGTTCCCGAAGACGATCGCCGATCGTCTGCGCAACGAGTCGCCCGACTGGATTGCCGACGAGTATCCCGAGGTCACGATCCTGTTTGCCCATGTCAACGAGTTCTGGCATATCGCGGGTTCGCGCCCGCCCAAGGAGTTCATCGACCTGCTCAACCAGGTCTTCTCCTTGTTCGATCGCCTGGCCGAACAGCACGGCGTGCAGAAGGTCAAGACGCTGGGCGCCACCTACATGGCGGTGGCTGGCATCAGCGAATCGAGCTCAAGCCCGGCCGAGGCGGTGGCCGAGTTCGCGTTGAGCCTGCAGCGCGAGGTGGCCACCATCGCCACCGGTTCCGGCGCTCGGTTCAGCGTGCGCATCGGCATCCACACCGGGCCCGTCATCGCCGGCGTCGTCGGGGTCAGCAAGCTGGCGTACGACCTGTGGGGGCCGGCGGTCAACCTGGCCAGCCAGATGGAGTCGAGCGGCGTCGCGGGTGGCATCCAGGTCAGCGAGGCCAGCCGCGAGCTGCTGGCCGACAGCTACCTGTTCGAGCCGCGCGGCGAGTTCTATGTGCCGGGACAGGGCGAGGTGGTGACCCACATGCTCATCGGGCGTCGTGCGGCTTGAGCTCGTCTAGCAAGCGGCGGGCACGGTCGCCGGCGGCGGGATCGCCGGCCTGGCCGGCCGCCGCGGCGCTGGCCAACGCATAGGGGCGGGCCGCATCGACGTCGGCTTGCGCCACCAGGCTGCGCGCGGCCAGGAAATAGCGGTCGGCCGCGAGCGCGGCCTGTCCGGCTGCCCCGTAGCTCTCGGCCGCGCGAGCTAGCGCATGCGCCATGTCCCGATGGCGGCGCGCGGTGCGCAGCAGCCTGGCCTCGCTGTCGAACAGGTGCGCTGCAGCAGCGGCACGCCCCTCGAGGCGCGCCAGCGTGCCGTCGAGCTTGTGCAGGTCGGCATCGACTGCCGGCGCAAGGGTGCCGCCCGACGCGGCGACCCCGGCCATCACCGCCTGCAGCTCGCTGCTGGCGCCGGGCAGCTCGCGCCGGTCAGCGGCGATCTGCCCGCGCAGGATGCGGGCCTGCAGCGCCAGGTGGGGCGACGCGCCCGCGGACACCACCTGGTTGGCCAGCGCCAGCGCTTGCGGCAGCTGCCCAAGCAGGTAGGCCACCTTGGCGCGCAGCAGCCGGATGTCGTTGCCTTCGGCGGCCACCCTGTCGGAGTCGTACGCGGCCTGCGCCAGCAGCTGCTCGGCCGCCTCGTAGTGCCGCAGGCCGACCTCGACCACCGCCAGGTTGAAGGCCATGTCCGCGGCCTGCTCGACCGCGTCGATCGCCTGGGCCCGGGTCAGCGCCTGGCGGTACAGCAGGCGCGCCTGCGCGTCTTGGCCTTGTTCGTAGGCCAGTCGCGCCGCGGTGGCGGCCTGCAGCACCCGGGTATCGCCGCGCGCCGACCCGCTGTGCGGCTCGGGCGGTGTCGCGCAGGCGGCGCACAGCGCCAGCAGGCCGGCCGCCAGGCCCCGGAGGGCGCGCACGGCGATGTTGCGCGGGCGTCTCATCGCTGGGTGCCGACCCGGTCGGTGTCGAGCCGGGCAGGGGGCTCGGCCGCATCCATGGACCCGCGGATCAGCCAGTGCGCTTGCAGGGCCTCGGTCAGGCGCTGCATCTGACGCAGTGTCTCCTGCGCCTGCAGCAGCACACCGGGTGCGGTATCGGTCAACTGACCGATCGAGCGCTGCAGTTCGGGCATGGCCGCCATCAGTCGCCGGCCATCTTCCGACGCGATGCGCAGGTTCTTCATGCTGGCTTCGAGGTCCGCGCCGACCTGCGGCAGACGCTCGGACAGTGCGCGCGCATCGCGCAGCGTGGCGTTCAGTTCGTCCAGTGCCGCCCTGATCTTGGGCAGCGCCGCCCGAAACTCCGCCGCCGGCCGCGGATCGACAAGCAGGGTGCCCGCCAGCCCTTCACCCCGCGCCAGCGCCTCGCCGAGCCGGTTGAAGTGCCGCAGCGCCTGCTGCGCCTGGCCCTGGTCGGACCGCAGCTCGGCCGCCAGAAGGCTGTACTGCGAGAGTGCGGCCCGCAGTTCCTTCATGGCCGGCAGTGCCTCGCCGCGGATCGCGGCCAGCGTTTCGCCCATGAATTCGGTCGGGCCCTTGTCTGCCACAGCATCGAGAAAGCCGCCGCGCTCGGGCAGCGGGGCGCCGTTGCCCCGCGTGATCTCGATCGAGGCCTCGCCGATGCCCAGCGGTCGGCGGACGATGGCCTGCGAATCCTGGCGCACGAAGCGAAGGAAGTTGCCGCGAATGCTGACCATCGCCTCCACGTTGCCCGCGTCCGTGACCACGATGTTTTCCACCCTGCCCACCACCGAGCCGAGGATCAGCACGTCGCCGCCCTCGCGCAGGCCGAGCAGAACCTTCCGGCGGCAGGTGGATGGCCAGGCTCTGGCTGGTCGTGAACCAGCGCTGCGTCTTGGGCCCCATCACCAGCGCGGCCAGCGCAATCCCGAGCGCCAGCAGCACGAAC
>JBBQOR010000246.1:0-4694 GCA_038331055.1 Burkholderiales bacterium | reverse complement strand
GAGTCGGCCAACGTGGTGGCCGAGAACATCCAGCACATCTTCGCCGTCACCGAGCAGACCGGCGAAGGCACGCGCTCGACCGCGCAGATGGTGCGCGAGCTCTCGCGCAGCGCCGAGGAACTGCGCCTGTCGGTAGCGCGGTTCAAGGTGGGCTGATGGACCGCCCCGTGGTGGCGCTGGCGGCGGCTCCCAAGCCTGCAGGTGCCCTCTAGATGGCGGGCAGTGCCGATGACCTGAGCGCGCTCGCCTGGGTGCAGGACGAGCTGCGCCGTTCGCTGGAGACGGCGAACAAGGCGCTGCGGCGGTACGTGAAGGAAGCCACGGCGCTGGCCGGGTCGGACGTCGACGTGGTCGACCCGTCGGTGCTGCGCAGCGCGCGCATGCACCTGCACCAGGGTGTCGGCGCGCTCGAACTGGTCGGCCTGCCGATACCGGCCAGGCTGCTGCGCGCGTCCGAGGCCGCCGTGCTGCGGCTGTCGATCCGGCCGGCCGATCTGGACGCAACCGCCGTCGCCACGATCGAGCAGGCGGCGTTCGCGCTGCTGGACTTCCTGGCGCGACTGCTCGGCGGCAAGCCCGTGTCGCCGCTGGCATTGTTTCCGCAGTACGCCGCCGTGCAGCATCTGGCCGGCGCCGACCGCATCCACCCGGCCGACCTCTGGTCGCATGAATGGCAATGGCAGACGCTGCCCGAAGAGCCCGGCCTGGTGCCGCGTCCTGCGGACGACGCCGCACGCGGTCTGATGGAAGGCCTGGTGCTGGCACTGATGCGCGCGCCGGATGCGATGACCGCGGCACGCATGAGCCAGCTGTGCGCCGAACTCGGCGCCAGTTCTGCCGGCCATGGCGCGGCCTTGTGGCGCTTGGCGGCCGGCTTCTTCCAGGCCCAGGCGGCGGGCTTGCTCAGCGCCGACGTGCACGTCAAGCGCGTTGCCTCGCGCCTGATGGCGCGCTTGCGCGCGATGGTGCGCGGCGCGTCCGCGCCACTCGCAGAGCCGTCAGAGCGGCTGGCGCAGGACATGCTGTTCTTCTGTGCCCATGCGCGCGCGCCAGCGCCCGGCGCGATGCTGCCCCGGTTGGTTGCGGTGCGCCGGGCCTGGGACCTGGACGTCGACGGCAGCGCCGGCTTGCAAGCCGCCGGCACCGATTACCAGGCGGTGCGACTGGGCCGCTTCGACCCCAACCTGCTGATGCAGTCACGCAAGCGTGCGGCGGCTGCCAAGGAGGCTTGGTCCGGCGTGGCCGGCGGCGATTTGCTCCGCCTGCCCGCATTGAGCGAGAGCTTCGCGCTGCTGGGCGAGTCGCTGCAGCGGCTGTACCCGTCGGGCGAGGCGCTGGCGATGGCCTTGCTGATCACCGCGGCCGACATCGTCGGCGCCGAACAGGCACCGCCGGCCACGCTGGCGATGGAAGTGGCGACTGCGCTGCTGTACATCGAGGCCTCGCTGGAGGACGGCGAGCTCGACCACCCGGAGATGGCGGCGCGGGTGAAGCACCTGGCCGCCCGTATCCACCAGGTGCGTGGCGGCGCCGAGCCGCAGATGCTCGAGAGCTGGATGGAAGAGCTGTACCGCCGCGTTGCCGACCGGCAGACGATGGGCAGCGTGGTGCACGAACTGCGCACCCAGCTGTCCGAAGTCGAGAAGCAGATCGACCAGTACTTCCGCGACCCGTCGCAACGTACGCTGCTGGTCAACGTGCCGGCGCAATTGGGTGCCATGCGCGGTGTGCTGTCGGTGCTCGGGCTGGACCAGGCCTCGCAGGCCGTTTTGCACATGCGCGACGAGGTCGACGCGCTGGCGCAGACCGAGGTCGACCCGCAGCGTGCGGTTCAGACCGGCACCTTCGACCGTCTGGCCGACAACCTGGGCGCGCTCAGTTTCCTGATCGACATGCTCAGCGTGCAGCCGGCGCTGGCCAAGTCGCTGTTCAGCTTCGACCCCGCCAGCGGCAGCCTGCGCGCGCGTGTCCTCCAGAGCGAACGCGTCTCGGCCTTCGCCGCATTCGACGAGCAGCCTCTCGCATCTGCCGTCCCTGACGCACCTGAGCCTGAGCCGGTGCCCGCGACGCCACCAGCGGCCGCAACACCGGTGCTCAGTGGCCTGGAGGACGACCCCGAGATGCGCGAGGTCTTCCTCGAAGAGGCGCACGAGGTGCTGCACAACGCCCGCGAGGGGCTGCGGAGATTGGGCGAGTGGCCCGAGGACGCGAATGCGCTGACGACCGTGCGGCGCGCCTTCCACACGCTCAAGGGCAGCGCGCGCATGGTCGGGCTGGCTGACTTTGGCGAAGCGGCCTGGCATGGCGAGCAGCTCTACAACCTGCGGCTGGCCGGCAACGCCCGCGCCGAACCGGCGCTGCAGCAGTTCACGGCCGAGACGCTGGACTACCTCGGTTCCTGGGTCGCGGCCGTCGAAGGCGGTCGCAGCGAAGGTCACGCGTCGACGCCGGTGGCGCTGGCGGCTGCGGCGCTGCGCGATGGCCGCGCGCGCATCGCGCTGGCGCTGCCGTCAACGCAGACCATGACGCTTGAAGATGCGGCGCGGGTTGAGTCGGTGGCGCCAGTGATGCCTGAGCCGGTGCTTGAGCGAGTGCCTGAGCCGGTGCTTGAGCCGGTGCTTGAGCCGGTGCCTGAGCCGGTGCTTGAGCCGGTGCTTGAGCCGTTGCTTGAGCCGGTGCTTGAGTCGCCGCCGGAGACTGCGCCCGACTTCGCGCTCGAGCCGCCTGCGTCCACGCTGCAAGCTCGCGTGCCTGACCTGCCCAGCGCCGCCGATCTGGATCTGGGCGCTGCCTGGCCGCCCATCGATCAGCCGGCCGACGAAGCCCCGGTCACGCCGGTGGCCGACCCGTTCGAGCTGGTGTTCGAGTTGGCGCCGGCCTCCGCAGCAGTGGCCGAAACTGCCGCGCCCGTCGAGATCGCCGCCGAGCCCGAAGTGGCTTTCGAACTTGACCTCGGCGAGTTCGACGAACCGGCGCCGGTGCTGCCAGTCGAAATCGATGCGGTGGTCGACCTGACGCCTGCGGTGGCCGAGACCACGCCGCTGCCCGAAGGCGCCGCGGTCGAGCTCGAGTTCGACAGCGAGGAGATGGCCCGCGTCTTCGAGCAACCCGCGGAGCCCTTTGTCGACCTCGGCATCGGCGCGTTGGCCGAGCCGCCTCTCGCGACGCCCGTCGAAGAACCGGTGCTGGTCACCGAATCCTTCATCGAGCCGGCATCCGAACCCGTGGTTGAAGCGCTTGCCGAGCCCGAGCCCGAGCCCGAGCCCGAGCCCGAGCCCGAGCCTGAACGTACCGAAGACGAAGCGCAAAGGATCATCGGACCGCTGTCGATCCCGCTGCCGCTGTTCAATATCTTCCTCAACGAGTCGGACGAGCAGTCTCGCCGTCTGTGCACCGAGCTCGCCGAGTGGGCGATGGAGAGCCACCGGCTGGCGCCGGAGAGCAGTTCTGCGCTGGCGCAC
The DNA here is from genome assembly GCA_038331055.1 of Burkholderiales bacterium. Classification (GTDB taxonomy): domain Bacteria; phylum Pseudomonadota; class Gammaproteobacteria; order Burkholderiales; family Burkholderiaceae_C; genus Rubrivivax. The sequence continues at coordinate 1,233 of JBBQOR010000246.1, read as the reverse complement.
TCGTTGGCCGGCAACTCGGCCACCGTCGGCCACGCCGACCTGTCGGCGCTGGCCCGCGCGCTGGAACATTCGCTGCTGCGCAGCCGCGCGGTCGGGCCCGGGGACGCCGAACAGGCCGCGCTGTTCGTTGAGGCGGCCGAGGAGATCCGGCGCTTGCTGCACCAGTTTGCGGCCGGCTTCCTCAAGGTCGTGCCGGCCGAGCTGCTGCAGCGCCTGTCCGAACTGGAGCGTCGCCTTTCGCAGATGCCTGTGAAGTCAGCACCTGCGGCCTTTGCCGAGGACGACGACGGTTTCGATGTCGACGACGCGCTCGATGCCGAGCTGTTCCCGATCTTCGAGGACGAGGCGGCCGAGCTGCTGCCGCAACTGCTGACCCGTCTGGCCGATTGGGTGCGCCAGCCGGCCGACCGCGGCGCCCCGGCGGCCTGCATGCGCACGCTGCACACCTTCAAGGGCGGCGCACGGCTGGCGGGCGCCATGCGGCTGGGCGAGATGGCGCATCGGCTGGAGTCGGCGATCGAGCGGCTGGAGTCGGCCGATCGGCTGCAGGCGACGGATCTGGAGCCGCTGCTGGCACTCGGCGACCGCATCGCCGGCGCGTTCGACACGCTGCGGGCGGCGCCGGTGGCCGCGGTCGCCCAGCCGGTCGAAGTGGTCGTTGCGGTCGTTGCGGTCGTGCCGGCGCAGCAGCCTGAACCGCTGGTCGATGTCGCCAGCGTCGACGATCCGGCTGTCGCCGAGGCGGCGCCGGCGCAGGATCTCGAGGCCACCGTCGTGCTGACCGAGACGATGGCCACGCCGGTGCCGGCCGCCCCGGTGATCGACTGGAGCCGCTTCATGGTGGCGCCCGCGGCCGGCTTTGCAGCGGCGCCCGAGGCCGTTGCCGCGGCGGGTGGTGTGGTGCGCGTGCGCGCCGCGTTGCTCGACCGGCTGGTCAACCAGGCGGGCGAGGTGAGCATCACGCGCGCCCGGCTCGAAGCCGGTACCAAGCAGTTGCAGAGCGCGCTCGGCGATCTGAGCGACAACCTCGAGCGCCTGCGGCGTCAGCTGCGCGACATCGAGGTGCAGGCCGAAACGCAGATCGGCGCGCGGCTCGAAGCGGCCAAGGCCGCCTCGCTGGCCTTCGACCCGCTGGAGATGGACCGCTTCACCCGTTTCCAGGAGCTGACGCGATTCATGGCCGAGTCGGTCAACGACGTGGCCACCGTGCAGCGCAGCCTGACGCAGACCGTG
>JBBQOR010000245.1:0-4711 GCA_038331055.1 Burkholderiales bacterium | reverse complement strand
CGGTGCACCTGGACGAGGCGCAGCTCACCCGCTATGGCGGCAACTACACCACCTTCGAGGAGATGCGCGCGCTGCGTCTGGATCAGGCCCAGGCGGCTTTTTCCAAGCAGCAAGAGCGCATCGCGCACCTGCAGAGCTTCATCGACCGCTTCAAGGCCAAGGCGACCAAGGCGCGCCAGGCGCAGAGCCGGGTCAAGGCACTCGCCCGCATGGAGCGGCTGGCGCCGGTGATGATGGCGAGCGACTTCGAGATCGAGTTCCGCGAACCCGCATCGCTGCCCAATCCGATGCTGGCGATGGACGGCCTGGCCTGCGGTTATGGCGACACCGCCATCGTGCGCGACATCTCGCGCAGCGTGCTCGCCGGCCAGCGCATCGGCATCCTGGGCGCCAACGGCCAGGGCAAGACAACCCTCGTGAAGACCATCGCGCATGCGCTCGCGCCGCTGGCCGGCAGCATCACCGAGGGCAAGGGGCTGGCCATCGGCTACTTCGCGCAGCAAGAGCTCGACCTGCTGCAACCCGACGACGGCCCGCTGATGCACATGGTGCGGCTGGCGCGCACCAACGGCCCGGCCGGGCGTGAACAAGAACTGCGCGACTTCCTCGGCCGCTTCCGCTTCACCGGCGCGATGGTGCATCAGGCCGTGGGCTCGCTGTCGGGCGGCGAGAAGGCGCGGCTGGTGCTCGCAATGATGGTCTGGCAGCGCCCCAACCTGCTGTTGCTCGACGAGCCGACCAACCACCTCGACCTCAGCACACGCGAGGCGCTGTCCATGGCGCTCAACGAGTTCGAGGGCACGGTGATGCTGGTCAGCCACGACCGCGCGCTGCTGCGCGAAGTCTGCGACGAGTTCTGGCTCGTCGGCAACGGCCGGGTGCAGCCTTTCGACGGCGACCTCGACGACTACCAGCGCTGGCTGCTCGAGGTCTCGCGGGCGCTGGCGCGCGGCCTGCCGCCGCCCCCGCCGCCGCAGCCGCAGCGCGCCGAGGCACCGCCGACGCTGGCCGCGCCGGCCCCTGCTGCTGCAACGGCTGCGCCCGCCCGCGCCGCGCCTGTACGTCCGCCAGCGCCAACGTCAGCACCGGCGCGTGAGGATCGAAAGTCGGCCAAGCACGACCGCACGCGCCGCAGCGACGCCAGCCGACCGCTGCGCGCGGAAGTGCAGCGCATCGACGGCCGGCTGGCCGCGCTGGCCGGCGAGCGCGCCGAGGTCGAGCGGTTGCTCGCGGCCCCGGCCACGCGGCGCGAGGACTTTGCCGAACTCGGCCGCCGGCTGGCGCATGTGCAGGCCGAGATCGCCATGCTCGAGGAACGCTGGCTGGCGCTGCAGACCGAGCTCGAGGGCCTGCAGGGCTGAGGAACAAGTACGACCACGGCGCCGCTACCATCGCACGGCCACGTCCGCGCGGCCGAATGTCGCGCACCCACCAAGGAAGCCCCATGGCCATCGACAAAGCGATCTACACCGCCACCGCCACCTCCACCGGCGGGCGCACCGGCAGCACCGAGTCCTCCGACGGCCGCGTGAAGCTGCAGCTGTCCACGCCGAAGGAACTGGGCGGCGACAGCGGCCCGGGCACCAACCCGGAGCAGCTCTTCGCCGCCGGCTACTCGGCCTGCTTCATCGGCGCGATGAAGGCGGTTGCCGCGCGGCAGAAGATCGCGTTGCCGGCCGAGGTGTCGATCACCGCCGAAGTGGCGATCGGCCCGATGACGGGCAAGGCCGGCGCCTTTTGCATCGCCGCCACGATGGCGGTCAGCGTGCCCGGCATGGAGCGCGCCGCCGCCGAGGCGCTGGTCGCCGCGGCGCATGAGGTCTGCCCGTACAGCAACGCCACGCGCGGCAATGTGGACGTGACGCTGACGGTGGTCTGAGCTGCCCCCCCGATTGGGGGGCAAAGCGTCGGCTGTAAGTCACGGAACCGTCATTCGCGCTACCTATCGTCAGTTGCTTTTGCTCACTCACGCTCAGGATCCTGCCCATGCCCTTCCCCATCCGCCGTCCCCTGGCCGCCGCCTGTGCTTGGCCGCTGCTCGCGCTTGCTGCCCCTGCAGCGTTCGCCGCCGGCCCGCTCTCCAGTACCACGCCGCTGTGGACCACGAAGCACGTCGAGGCCACGATCCCGACCGGCTTCGCCTCGGAGATCGTCAGCTTCGACACCGCCAGCAAGACACTATGGGTCGCCGGCGTCAAGGGCGTTGCAGTGCTGAACCCGATCAGCGGTGCGCTGTTGCAGTTCATCGACACGACGACCTGGGGCTCGATCAACAGCGTCGCCATCCACGGCGGCATCGCCGCCTTCGCGATCGCGGCCACAAACCGCAAGGATGCCGGCAAGGTGGTGCTGTTCGACACAGCCACGCGGCAGCTCGCGGCGGGCGTCAACGAGATCTTTGTCGGCTCGCTGCCCGACATGCTGACCTTCACGCCCGACGGCAGCAAGCTTCTGGTGGCCAACGAGGGCTCGCCGAACTGCTGCGGCACCGGCAACAACGACTACGGCCCGCGAATCGGCACCACCACGCCGCGCAACTACGGCTACGCCGATGCAGCGACGCAGGCCGCGAAGGACCCGGTGGGCAGCGTCAGCATCATCAGCATGGCCAGCCGGTCGGTAGTGGCCACGCCCACCTTCGCTGGCGTCGTGCCGCTGGCCAGCAACCGGGGCCTGAACGTGCGCACGAACACCGGCATGGACTTCGAGCCGGAGTCCATCGCGGTGGACCCATCGGGCACGAAGGCCTGGGTCACGCTGCAGGAAGCCAATGCATTGGCCCTGCTGGACCTGACCACCAACAGCTTCAGCAAGATCGTCGGGCTCGGCACCAAGAACTTCAACACCTCCGGCAACGAGATCGACCCGTTGAACGATGGTGCGGTCAGCTTCGCCAGACACGCGGTCAAGGGCCTGTACATGCCCGACGGCATCGCCACCTACCGCGCGGGCAGCCAGACCTACACCGTGACGGCCAACGAGGGCGACTTTCGCGAGGATGACGCCGACCGCTCGGCGGTCGGAGGCACCAGTCCAAACCCGTTGCGCAACCTGCGCATCTCCAACACCGACTCCTCGGGCAGCGACCTGTTCGCAGCCGGCGCCCGCTCGTTCTCGATCCGCGACGCCAATGGCGACGAGGTCTACGACAGCGGCTCGACCCTCGACCGCGAGGCCGAAGCGCGCAGCCTGTACGACGACAACCGCAGTCGCGACAAGGGCGTCGAGCCCGAAGGCGTCGCGCTGATCACGATCGGCGGACGCACTTATGCCTTTATCGGACTGGAGCGAACGACGCAGGCGGCGATCGCAGTGTTCGATATCACCGATCCTCTCGCCGTCAGCTTCGTGGACATGCTGGTCGACAGCAGCGTTATGCGCCCCGAGGGGCTGACCGGCTTCACGATGAACGGCATGCACTACCTGGCCGTAGCCAGCGAGGGCACGGGCGGCGCCGGAACTTTCGGCACCTCGGTCTTCGCGCTGGCACCGGTGCCCGAGCCCGGCACCTGGGCGCTGATGGCCGCCGGCCTGCTGGGCGTGGGCGCGCTGGCGCGCCGCCGCCGCGGCTGAGCCTGCGCCGGAGATCCTGGCCGCGCTCAGCGCGCGGCCAGCAAGTCCAGCAGCAGCTCGACGCGCGCCTGAGGCGCCGTCAGTTCACCCGCCGAGGGCGGTTGATCGGGTGCCTCGCCCACCACACCGCCAAGCTGGCATCGCGAAGCACGCAGCACCCGTACGCCAGCCGCCATCGCCCGTTCCGCCGCCCGCAGCAGCGGCGCGTTCAGGCTGCCGTTGCCGGTGCCCGCCACCACCAGGCCGCGCGCGCCTGCTGCCACCAGCGCGTCCAGCGTATCGCCGCGTGCGCCAGCATGGCTGGTGACGATCTCCACCACCGGCCAGCCAGCCGGGTCCGCCAGCCGGCCGGCTGCGCGATGTGCGGGCTGGGCTGGCCAGTCGCGCAGCACGCGCACCTGGCCGTCCTCGACCAGTGCCAGCGGGCCGGCGTCGCCCGCGCTGAAGGCCTCCATCCGGTAGCCATGCACCTTGCGCACATCGGTCGCGGCAAAGACGCAGCCGCCGAAGGCCACCACGACGCCCTGCGCCCCGGGCACGCACGCCACGGTCACCGCGTCGAGCAGGTTCTGCGGCCCGTCGGCGCCCAGGGCACCGGCCGGCCGCATCGCCGCCGTCAGCACCAGCGGCTTGTGCGGCGCCAGCACGCGGTGCAGGAAATAGGCGGTCTCCTCCAGCGTGTCGGTGCCGTGCGTGATGACGATACCGGCCACCTCGTCGCGCGCCAGATGCCAGGCGGTGCGCTCGGCCAGCCGCAGCCAGGTGGCGTGGTCCATGTCCTTGCTGTCGAGTTGCGCCACCTGCTCGCACTCCAGAGCACGCCCCGCCAGCGCCGGCACCGCATCGGCCAGCGCCTGCACACCCAACTGCGCGGCGCGGTAGCCCAGGTGCTGCGCCGGACTGGCGGCCAGGCCGGCAATCGTGCCGCCGGTACCAAGGATCACGACCCGTTTTTCAGCGCTTGGCATCGACACAGTTTCTGGATGAAAATACAGGCTGTGGAAAAAACCACAGCCCGGGTGAAATACTCAAATGCGAGACACCATGATCGAAGGCCCCAAGCTCACCGACCGCCAGCGCCAGGTGGTCGAGTTGATCGCGTCCGGATGCTCGAACGACGAGATCGGCGAGCGCCTTG
>JBBQOR010000244.1:0-4714 GCA_038331055.1 Burkholderiales bacterium | reverse complement strand
GCCGCGCCTGCGGGGCCGATGCGGCGCAGCTCCAGGCGCTGGTCGACGAGGGCCTGCTGCACCCCACCGGCGGGGGCCCCGCCGACTGGCACTTCAGCGGCCACTCGCTGCCCCGAGCGCGCCGCGCCCTGCGCCTGGCCTACGAGCTGGATCTGGGCCCGCACGGTGCTGCCATCGTGATGGACCTGCTGGCCGAGATCGAGGCCCTGCGCGCGCGCTCGCGATGGCCATGACGCGGCCCGGGCAGCCTGCTGTCGGCCCTGACCTTGCGTGAGCGCCCAACCGGCCGCAAAAGGCGAGCGGCCCATGTGTGCGGTATCGAACAGCGCCAGAGCCGCTGGTCACGCCACACTCACATATGAATTCGCCCTACACCCCTGCACATCTCGACCGACGCCTCGTGCGGGTTTTCGGTCTCTGGCATCGAACCCTGCAAGGGCTTGGCGCGCTGAGCGGTCGCGCGCGACGCCTGTTGCCTTCATGGGGTCGGCGAGAGGTCGGCTCGGCCCAGATCTCTGCTGTTGACGAAACGCCGATGCACTCACCGTGCCTCTGAGCGTCACCCGCCTGCGGTTGTCGTAGGCCTGCACCTGGTGGGCGGGCATGTGCTGCGACGCACCCGCAGCGAAGGGAAGGCAGTGCACTTCGACCATGACATCGGCGCATTCCAGCCCGAGATCAAGGAACACGACCCAGGGCCGGCGCGCGCCGGCGGCGAAGTCAGGCTGCTGACGCCGCTGGCCAGGCAGACGCCGCAGGCCAGGCTGGCGCAGTCCGGGCATCTGCCCATCGCTGCGCAGGCCGTCTGATGCTGCCTCGCGCGGTGCGGTCGGCCGGCGTCGCCCGGCGCGCCGAACAGCACCGCAACGCACGCATCGGCTGGCTGCGTGCGGCCGTGCTGGGTGCCAACGACGGCATCGTGTCCACGGCCAGTCTGGTGCTGGGCGTGGCGGCCGCCGGCGCTGACCATCGCGTGGTGCTGCTGACCAGCGTCTCCGGCTTGATCGCCGGGGCCATGTCGATGGCGGCGGGCGAGTTTGTCTCGGTCCACTCACAGGCGGACACCGAGAACGCCGACCTGGCGCGCGAGCGCGCAGAACTGAAGGCCGACCCGGTGGGTGAGCAGCAGGAACTGGCGGCCGTCTATGTCGGCCGCGGCCTGGACCGGGCTCTGGCTGACCAGGTGGCGGGCCAGTTGATGGCGCATGACGCGATCGGTGCGCACGCCCGCGACGAACTCGGCTTCTCGTCGACCACCGCGGCGCACCCGACGCAGGCGGCGCTGGCCTCAGCAGCCAGCTTCTCGGTCGGCGCCGCGTTGCCGATCGGTGTCGTGCTCGCGGCTGCGCCCGAGCAGCTGATCGTGTGGGTCTCGGTCGCCTCGCTGGCATTCCTGGCCGGGCTGGGCGCCGTCTCGGCGCAGATCGGCGGTGCAGCGGTGTGGCAAGGCGCCTGGCGCGTCGCGTTCTGGGGTGCCCTTGCGATGGGCGTCACCGCCGCTGCCGGGTCGCTCTTCGGCGCGTTGGCCTGAGGCTGCAGGAGCGGCCCGCGCCAGGGCGCAGATACATCGATCTCTGTTCGCTCACGAACAGACCAGCGCACTGCAGGCGGCTAACCTTGAGCCAGCGTTGGACATGGATTCGCCATGGTCAGGGCACAAAGGAGCTTCCGATGTTGTACGTTCACGCGCTCTCGGTCCCACGTCCGCCGGCAGGCGTGCTTGGCCTGCAGCTGCCCGGCGAGCGTCGCGGCCGTGCTGTCCGGTCAGGCGCGGCCTGCCTGCACAACTGCCGGCTCGACGGCTGCCCGGGGGTCTTTGCCGCGGGCGGCGATGCCGCCACGGGTAACGAAGTGGCCGAGCGGTTGCGAGCCAAGGTGAACCAGCCCGTCTCCTTGCTCGCGCGCTGGATCGTCGATCGGCAAGTGGTCGCCTTCTCATGCGGTTCGAACCTGTTGTTGCCTTTGTTCCAGTTCGACTTCGGCCAGGGGTGCGTGCGCAGCGGCGTGGCGCCGGCGATTTCGGAGCTGGCCGGGGTGATGACGGACGACGAAGTCGCGCGCTGGTTCGTGCAACCCAACGGATGGTTGAAGGACCGCGTTCCAGCCCAGACGCTTCTGACCGACGTGCCGGCCGTGCTGGCCGCAGCGCGAGCGGACCGCTTCGTGGCCAGGGGCTGACAGGGCCTATCCAGGGCGTTCTGGCGCACAAACCACCCCTCTGGTTCGGTCGAGCCGAGGCGTGTTGACGAGTTCCTGACGCAGACGCTGAAGGCCGCGCTGGCGTTAGTCGATTGAGGGTGCCCGATCACCTGGTGGTGGCCGGTGCGGAAGTCCGCGCATTCTCGGAGCGAGGCCTGCTGTAGGCCTCGCTCGGGGCACCTGGCGGTACCCCTCCATCGCTTTCGCATCAGTCGAGACTGATGCGCCGGATGTCGAGGGCGAACGGGCCGACCTGTCGCGCGGTGATCATCAAGCCGACCTGTCGGATGCGAGCCGGGTCCAGCGCCGCTGCGCCCGGCACGTCGCGGCCCCGGAAGCTGGCGCGGAACGCCGCGAGCGGCAGGCGGATGGTCTGCCAATCGTGTGTGTCGGGCGCGAAGCCAGCCTGGTAGTTCAGGCTGTCGAAGCCGTCGTCGGTCAGGAGGCTGAGCTTGAACTGCTTGCCGCCGCCGCGCACGTCGATCAGGCAGGTGGTTGCGCCAGGCTGTCCCCGCTCGTCGGGGCTTGACCGCACCGACGCAAAGCCACCTTTTTGCTCCAGCGAGACTTCTCCCTCGAACACGGCATGACCGGCCAAGTCGTGCCGCAGGCGGCTGCGTGAGACGCCGCCCATGACGCGGTCGTCGATGGCGCGCCATGCATCCACGGAACGCGGGTCGGTGAAGTCGAAGAGCAGCATGGACATGGCCGATACGGCGCGATGCTATGTGCCGCCAATTCCGAACCGCGATGCACGCTCGCGGCTGGTGCTGATCACGTCGGGCAGCTCGAGTGGCTCCAACTTGTTCCTGCTGAGGAATGCGCGCCACTGCATCTGCTTGGCGGCGTCGTTGGCGAACGCACCGCTCAGGCCGATGGGCTGCGTGTCGGGCATGCCGGTTCTGCAGGCTCAGGCGCGCGCCGTCGAGGGTGGCGCGCAGGTCGATACGTACGCCGCCGTAGCCGGGGGACCCAACTCGGTGATTGCCGATGGCGGGTTGGGCGATGCGCCGGCAGGTGCGTCACCGCGGGTGATCGGCCGGGCGGTCCAACTCCAGTACGCGCAGGTCGCTGCAGTGGAGATGGCCGGCGCGCTGCAGGACTTCGTCGCCGAGCGTCATCTCTCGTCCGTCCGGTGGTCCGAGCTGGCTGAGTTGCTGACCCCTGCGGTGCGTGTCACCGATGACGATGGACTCGACGGCGACGAAGACCGGGACGACGACGATGAGGCGGTGCACGCCAAGCTTCCCATCGGATTGACCCGGGATCGGCTGCTGCTCTCGCCGTTGCTGTTGCACAGCCTGGCGCATGCGGCGAAGGCGCCGAACCCAAGGGTGCACCACCTGCTCGCCGCGCTGTATCGCTGCATGCGACCGAACCCGTACCTGTACGAGGAATCGCTCAAGGGCCGTGTGCTGACGACCGTCGAGCGGGGCTGGGTGGACGAGTATCTGCGGCTGGAGCCGCAATTCCGCCAGTACGAGGTCCACCTGAAGGCGGCGGCGCTGGGCGGGGTGCGATCCGCTGCGGTCGAGTACGCCGCTGCGTTCGACAGCCAGGAGTTCTTCGAACGGGCTGAGCGCTTGTCAGGCTCGCCGGAATCGCGTGCCGCGTGGCTGCGCAATGCAGCGGAGCAGGGTTCGAAGTCGGCGCTGGAGCAACTGGCCCACGCGGGCGACGAGTGGGCCGAGGAGCGCCTGGCCGAATCCGGGGGGGCCGATTGGTTGCGGTCCGCGGCCGAGCGGGCGTTGGCGGAAGGCCATAGCCTGAAGGCCTGGACCTGGCAGTCCGATCCGTCGCCGGCTCCATATGGCTGCAGGCGGCCAGCCGATGGCCATTTTGCTGGTCGAGCAGTTCTACGATTTCGCCGCCGAACTGGCCGACCAGTACCTGGTGATGGAGCGCGGCGAGATCGTGATGCGCGGCCGTGGAGCCGACATGGCCACCGACGGCGTGCGCCAGCGCATGTCGATTCGAGCGCGAACCCGGGGCCGTCACGCTCGTTTTTCAAGCACGCTGATCAGGAAGTTCGCCGTTTGGTCCAGGTCGGCCTGCATCGAGGCTCGCGCGCCTGGCGCATCGCCGCGCTCGATGGCTGCCAGCGTCAGCGCGCGAATCTTCCCCTGTTCCTTGACCGCGTAGTCAGGGAACAGCAGGTGCAAGTAGGAACCACCGCGCAACCAGAGTCCTTCGATCAGATGCTTCAAGGTCGGCATGCGGGCTGCGGCGTAGATACAGTGATGAAACTGGTGGATGTGGCGAATGCTGGCGGCCACGTCGCCGGCGCGCCGGGCAGCGCGAATCGCAGCATCGCTGACGCGCAGCGCGGCGATCTCTTCGGCGGTAATCAGCGGCACGGCGCGTTCGGTAGCCAGGCCTTCCAAGGCCAGGCGAATCGCCCGCAGCTCGCGAAACTCGTCCAGCGACAGCAGCGGCACCATCAGCCGCCGGTTGTTGCCTGCGCGCAGCGCGCCCTCGGTGCTGAGCCGGTGCAAAGCTTCTCGGATCGGCGTCG
>JBBQOR010000243.1:0-4717 GCA_038331055.1 Burkholderiales bacterium | reverse complement strand
CGAGACCACCGGCCCTGAGATCTGGCGCGGCACCGCCGGCCGCGTGACGCACTTCGTCAGCGCGATGGGCACGACGGGCACCATCACCGGCGTCTCGCGTTTCCTGAAATCGCATAACCCTGCAGTACGCATCGTCGGCGCGCAGCCCAGCGAGGGCTCGCGTATCCCGGGTATCCGCAAGTGGCCCGAAGCCTACCTGCCGAAGATCTACGACCCGTCCCACGTCGACGAGCTGGTGCTGGTGAGCCAGGCCGACGCCGAAGAGATGGCGCGGCGCATGGCGCGCGAAGAAGGCCTGTTCGCAGGCATCTCTGCCGCCGGCGCCTGCTGGGTGGCGCTGCAGATCGCCAGCCAGGTGCGCGACGCGACGATCGTCTTCATCGTCTGCGACCGCGGCGACCGTTATCTGTCCACCGGCGTCTTTCCGGCATGAGCCCGGCGCCGCGCTTCTGTCCGCAGTGCGCCTCGCCGCTGGCATGGGTGGTGCGCGCCGAGGACGGTGGCGACAAGGAACGCCTGCGTTGCCCCGCTTGCGACTGGACCCACTGGAACAACCCGACGCCGGTGCTCGCCGCGGTGATCGAGTGCACCGACCGCGACGGCCAGTTGCTGCTGGCGCGCAACGCCGCCTGGAAGGGCCGCATGTTCGCGCTCATCACCGGCTTCATGGAAGCCGGTGAGACGCCAGAAGAAGGCATCTCGCGCGAGGTCGGCGAAGAGACCTCGCTCGAGGTGCACTCGCTCGAACTGATCGGCGTCTACGACTTCCAGCGCATGAACCAGTTGATCGTGGCCTATCACGTGCAGGCGCGAGGCGAGATCGTGCTCTCGCCCGAACTGGCCGAGTACCGCCTCTACACGCCCGAGACGGTGCGCTGCTGGCCGGCAGGCACCGGCTACGCGCTGGCCGACTGGCTGCGCTCGCGAGGGCATGAGCCGCAGTTCGTCGAACTGCCTGCGCGCACCTAAAATTGGATGGATCCCCCGGAGCCGCTGATGTCTGCCACCAAAGAACTCGACACCCGCGGGCTCAACTGCCCGCTGCCGATCCTGAAGACCAAGAGAGCGCTGGCCGACATGAGCAGCGGCCAGACGCTGCGCGTGCTCTCCACCGACCCGGGCTCGGTGCGCGACTTTCAGGCCTTCGCCCGCCAGACCGGCAACGAACTGGTCGAGCAGACCAGCAATGAACGCGAGTTCGTTCACCTGCTTCGGCGCAGGTGACTGCGGGTGGCCGCAGCGTTCAGACGCGGCGCGCCTGAGGCCGGCTACAGCTCCAGGCCGCGCAAGTACTGGCGAAAGCCTGGCCCGATCTGAGGATGCATCAGCGCCAGCTCGACGTTGGCTTCGAGGAAACCTTCCTTGCTGCCGCAGTCGTAGCGCTTGCCCTGGTAACGGTAGGCGAACACCTTCTCGCGACGCAGCAGCGACGCGATGCCATCGGTGAGCTGGATCTCGCCGCCGACACCTCGTGGTTGCGACTCGATCTCGTGGAACACGCCCGGTGTGAGGATGTAGCGCCCGGCCACGCCCAGCCGGGAGGGTGCGTTCTCTGGCGCGGGTTTCTCGACTATTCGCGTGATGTCGACGATGCGTTCGTTGACTGCGTTGCCGTCGACGATGCCGTAGCGGCGCGTGTGTTCTGCGGGGACTTCCTGCACCGCGATGATCGAGGCCCGCCACTCGTTGTACTGCTCGACCATCTGCGCCAGTACGGGTGGCTCGCCGACCATCAGATCGTCGGCCAGCAGCACCGCGAAGGGCTGGTTGCCGATCAGCCGCTTGCCGCACAGCACGGCATGGCCCAGGCCCAGCGCCTGCGCCTGACGCACGTAGATGCACTCCATATCGTCGGGCTTGACGCTGCGCACCACCTCCAGCAGTTCGTCCTTGCCCGACTGCTGCAGCGCCATCTCGAGCTCGTAGGTCATGTCGAAGTGGTCTTCGATCGGCCGCTTGTGGCGGCCGGTGACGAAGATCATCTCGCGCACCCCGGCGGCGTAAGCTTCTTCCACCGCGTACTGGATGAGCGGCTTGTCGACCACCGGCAGCATCTCTTTCGGCTGCGCCTTGGTGGCGGGCAGGAAGCGTGTGCCGAGCCCGGCGACCGGGAAAATTGCCTTCTGGACCAACATGGGCGTCCTTAGAATGACTCGAAACCAGACCATTCTGGCATGTCCCGCAGCGGCGAGCCGACCGGGCTAGACCGCGGAATTCATGGATGTTCTGATCGTCGAGCCGCTGGAGCCGGAAGTCGTGCAATGGCTGGGTGCGCGCCACGGCACGCGGCACGCCCCGCAGCTTGCGCGCGACCCGCGAGACTTCCGCGAGGCGCTGTTCCAGGTGCGCGCCGTGATCATCCCGCCGTCGGTCGCGCTGGACGCCGCCACGCTGCAGGCGGCGCCGATGCTGCGCATCGTGGGCCGCCTGTCCGCAGGCGCCGAGAACATCGATCTGGTTGCCTGCACCCGCGCCGGCGTCGAAGTGGTCCGTCCGGCCACCGCCAGCGCGCAGGCCGAGGCCGAGTTTGCCGTCGGCGCCGTGCTGCAGATGCTGCGGCGCGTGCCGGTGCTCAACGCCGAAGGGCTGCTGGTCGGCCGTGAACTGGGCAGCGCGACGGTGGGGCTGGTCGGCATGACGCCGGCGGCACGCCCGCTGGCGCAGTTGCTCGCGGCCTTCGGCGCGCGTGTCGTCGGCTACGACCCGGCCGTGCACGCCAGCGACAGCCTGTGGACACGCTGGGGCATCGAGCCGCTGGCGATGCGCGAGCTGATGGAGCGTTGCGATGCGGTCTGCGTGCTGCTGACCTACTTCACCCGCTACCAGGGCCTGTTCGGCGAGCGTTTCCTCAGCGCCTGCAAGCCCAACCAGGTGCTGGTCAGCCTGGCGCACTCGAACCTGTTCGACGAAGCCGCGCTGGCCGAGGTGCTGGCCTCGGGCCGCATGACCGCCGCGTGGTTCGACAGCATGGAGCCCGGCATGCTCGACCCCGGGCGCCCGCTGCACGACGTCGACACCGTGCAGGTGACGCCGCGGGTGGCCGGCACGACGCGCGAGTCGCGCGTGCGCGGCGCGTGGGCCGTGGCTCGGCGCATCGACGAGGTGCTGCAGAGCACTCCGGCGCGCCGCCAGTTCAAGGCGACGTCGCCAGGCGACTTCGCTGATCTTGCAGACGACCCAGCGCCTGGCTGAAGTCGGCCACGCGCTGGCGTTCCTGCGCCACCACCGCGGCCGGCGCGCGGGCCACGAACCCTTCGTTCCTCAGCTTGGCCTCGGCCTTGCCGATCTCGGCCTGCAGGCGCGCGATCTCCTTGTCCAGCCGCGCCTGCTCGGCCGCGATGTCCACCTCGATGTACAGCGCGATGCGCGCTTCGCCCACCACCACCACCGCGGCGCTGCGCGTGGCGTCGGCGAATGTTGCGTCGTCAGCGCACTGCCGCAGTTCTGACAGACGGGCCAGCGCCTTGAGCAGCGGTTCGGCCGTGCCCAGGAAGGCCTCGTCGCCGCGGACCAGCAGGGGCACGCGCTCGCCTGGCTGAAGGCCCATCTCGCTGCGCAGCTGGCGCGTCGCGGCCACCAGCGCCTTGAGTCGCGCCACCCAGGCGTCGGCCGCGGCGTCGACCCGGTGCAGCTGGGCCACCGGGTAGGCGGCCGTCACCACACTTGCATCGCCGCTACCGCGCCCGGCCACCGGTGCCACGCTCTCCCACAGCTCGGCCGTGATGAAGGGCGCCAGCGGGTGCAGCAGACGCAGTACGGTCTCCAGCGTGCGAATCAGCGTGCGGCGCGTGGCGCGCTGCTCGGAAGGCCCGCCGCCCTGCAACTGCACCTTGGCAATCTCCAAGTACCAGTCGCAGTACTCGTCCCAGACGAAGGCATAGATCGCGTTGCAGACGTTGTCCAGCCGGTAGTCGGCAAAGCCTTGCGTGACCGCGGCTTCGACGCGCTGCAGCTCGCTGCTGATCCAGCGGTCGGCGGGCGAGAATCGCATGTAGCCGTGGAATGGCCCGGCGGGCGTCGTGATGCGGCCTTCGGCGTCGACGCTGGCCGGCGCGCACTCGGCCTTGCTGTGCTCGGCAAGGCCGCAGTCCCGAGCTTCGCAGTTCATGAGCACGAAGCGGGTGGCGTTCCAGAGCTTGTTGCAGAAGTTGCGGTAGCCCTCGCAGCGCTTGGCGTCGAAGTTGATGTTGCGGCCCAGGCTGGCGTAGCTGGCCATGGTCAGGCGCAGTGCGTCGGCGCCATAGGGCGGGATGCCCTGCGGGAATTCGCGCTCGGTCTCGCGGCGCACGCGCGGCGCAGTCTCGGGCCGGCGCAGACCGAAGCTGCGCTTGTCCAGCAGCGGGGCGAGTTCGATGCCATCGATCAGGTCCACCGGATCGAGCACGTTGCCTTCGCTCTTGCTCATCTTCTGGCCCTGCGCGTCGCGCACCAGGCCGTGGATATAGACATGGCGAAACGGCACCTTGCCGGTGAAGTGCGTGCTCATCATGATCATCCGGGCAACCCAGAAGAAGATGATGTCGAAGCCTGTGACGAGCACCGTGCTGGGCAGGAAGAGGTCTTGCTCGACCGTCCTGGCCGGCCAGCCGAGCGACGAGAAGGGCACCAGCGCCGACGAATACCAGGTGTCTAGCACGTCTTCGTCGCGGCGGAGCAGCTTGCCGGGGGCTTGGCGCTGCGCGTCTTCTTCATTGGTGGCGACATAGACCTTGCCGTC
>JBBQOR010000242.1:0-4717 GCA_038331055.1 Burkholderiales bacterium | reverse complement strand
TGGTCAGCACGTCGCGCAGCAAGGGGCCGGTGAACTTGCGCGCCTGCGCATACCAGGGCGTGCGGGTGCTGAAGCTGGTCTGCGGCAGCCGCTCGAGCATCGGCATGTCGAAGTCGGCGGCGTTGGCGGCGTTGGCGGCGTTGGCGGCTTTGGCGGCATTCGTGCTGCGCACCCTGCCCATGATGCTGAGCACCACCGGGCCGCCGGGGCGGTCCAGCGCCGCCACCGGGCCGGCGCCGACGGCGGCCAGCGCGCAAGTCAGACGCAGCACTATCCGGCGATTCGGGTTCAAGCAGGGCGCCCTGCGGCGGTACGGCGGTGGCGATGCGGCATCGGTCAAGCCCCCCGGTTGACTGGCGCGATTCTATGTCGCGCAGGATTCAGGCTATCTCATGTCCAGGCTTTGTCGTGCCAGGACCTGGTCTTGTTCAGGCTTTGTCGCGTGCCGCCGCCTCGGCGTGCAGCATCTGCTCCAGCGTCAGGCCGGTGAGCGCGCGCGCGCCGCGTGCCAGGTCGTACAGGATGCCCACCATCATGGCCATCGACGGCAGCGCGATGATCGGATAGCTCAACAGCGTGAGCCGGCCCAGTTCTGCGTTGAAGGCATCGCTGCCGGCCGGGCTGTTGACGATCCAGCGCGCGAGAAAGTAGTTCATCACCGCAGAGAAGAAGAAGGTGCCTGCCAGCAGCAAAGTGCCGCGGCGCAGCCGCAGTTCGAACGGCACCTGGGTGCCGCGCAGGGTCAAAGCCTGCTGGATGCGGTCGACGTCGAAGATCTGCCGGTTGAATACCAGCACCCGCACCAGCGGGTAGCGCGTGTACATCGAGCCCAGCACGGCCAGCCCGATCAGCCCGGGCACGGCGGCCTCTTTGACTGCCAGCCACTGCGGGTCGAGCTTGAGCAGCCCGATGCCGCCGGTGAGCAGCGTGCTGACGATGCCCAGCACCGGCATGAAGCCGACCTTGCGCTCACGCACGAAGCCGCGCACGGCCCAGCCCAGCGGAAAGGCCAGCGCCAGCAGCAGCGCGCCGACGGCGCCCAGCGTCTTGCTGCCCTGCATCAGGATGACCGCTGGCACGACGATGGTGACGATCAGCTCGACGAAGGGGTTGGGTTTGGCGGCGGCGGGTGGGGGCGGCTGGTTCACGGGCACGGGGGAGGGCTGGCAAGGAAGGCAGTGTCAGGAGCTTAAGGCCAAGCTGTGCAGCTTCGGTGTCGGGCGCGGACGGCGTCGCGCCGCCAGGCGGGCCGCCGCGCGAACTGGCCTGTGTTGCCCCGGCTCTTTGGTCGATCTGCGCCGTTGCGACGCAGTCAAATCACTTCCGCTCCGCCAAACCGGCCCCCTGTCGAATGCGGATTGTTGTTTGAAAGGAAACAACATGAACCTGCTTTCGAGTCTGAAGATCGGCCAGCGTCTGGCGCTGGCTTTCGCCGCGGTGATCGCGCTGGCGGTGGCGGTGGTGCTCATCGGCATCAGCCGCCTGGGCCAGGTGACCGCCAGCCTGACGCTGATCGGCGACGACCGCCTGCCCAAGGTGCAGCAGTTGGTCGGGGTCAGCGACGACGTCAACCTGATCGCACGCGAACTGCGCGATTCGTTGATCTGGGACGACCCGGCCAAAGTGGCCACCGCGCTGGCGACGGTCGAGAGCACCCGCGAGAAGATCTCCCGCACGCTGGACAAGCTGGTGCCGACCATCACCAGCGACGAAGGCAGGAAGCGACTGACCGCCTTGACCGAGGCGCGTGCCGCGTATGTTGCGCAGCAGCGGGTGCTCATCGACCTGATGCGTGCCGGCCGCAAGGACGAAGCGCGGACTCTGCTGAATGAGCGGCAGCGCCCGGCGGAGCTGGCCTACATGAAGGCGCTGACCTCGCTGAAGGCGTTGGAGTTCGAGCTGATCAACCAGGCCGCGGAGCAGGGCGAGCGGGACTACGCCGCCGCGCGCTGGTTGATTTTCGTCCTGCTGCTCGGCATGGCCTTGACCGGCGCGGCGCTGGCCTGGTGGATCACGCGATCGATCACCGGGCCGATCAACGAGGCGGTGGCGGTGGCCGAGCAGGTGGCCGCCGGCGACCTGGGTTCACGCATCGACATCACCCGCACCGATGAGACCGGCCGCCTGCTCGGCGCCTTGAAGCGGATGAACGAGAGCCTGGTGCGCATCGTCAGCACGGTGCGCCTGAGCAGCGACAACATCGCCACCGGCAGCGCGCAGATCGCCAGCGGCAACGCCGACCTGAGCCAGCGTACGGAAGAGCAGGCCAGCGCGCTCGAACAGACGGCGGCGTCGATGGAGCAGCTCGGCTCGACCGTCAAGGCCAACGCCGACCATGCGCGCCAGGCCAAGCAGCTGGCCTTGGGCGCCAGCAGCGTGGCTGTAAGGGGCGGCGAGGTGGTCGGGCAGGTCGTGCAGACGATGAAGGGCATCAACGAGAGCAGCCGCAAGATTGCGGACATCATCAGCGTCATCGACGGCATCGCGTTCCAGACCAACATCCTGGCGCTGAACGCCGCGGTCGAGGCGGCGCGCGCGGGCGAGCAGGGCCGCGGCTTTGCGGTGGTGGCCGCCGAGGTGCGCAGCCTGGCCCAGCGCAGCGCCGCTGCCGCCAAGGAGATCAAGTCACTGATCACTGCCAGCGTGACGCGCGTCGAGCAGGGCAGCCTGCTGGTCGACCAGGCCGGCACCACCATGCAGGAGGTGGTCGGCTCGATCCAGCGCGTGACGGACATCATCTCCGAGATCAGCAGCGCCAGTGCCGAGCAGAGCACCGGCGTGGCCCAGGTCGGCGAGGCGGTCATGCAGATGGACCAGGTGACGCAGCAGAACGCCGCGCTGGTGGAGGAGAGCGCGGCCGCCGCCGAGAGCCTGAATCAGCAGGCGCGCGAACTGGTGTCCGCGGTGGCGGTGTTCAGGCTGGCCTGAGCCGCGCGCGCTTCAGTTCGGCAAGGTCAGCGCGGGCGGCAACGGCAGCCCGCGACGCTCGAGCGCCGCGCGCACGCGGTCGGGGTAGTCGCTGATCAGGCCGTCGACGCCCCAGTCGAGCAGCCGCTCGATGTCGGCGGACTGGTTGACCGTCCACGGCACCACGCGCAGGCCGAGTGCCTGGGCCTCTTGCAGCGTCTGCCGCGTGAGGGTCTGGTGCTGGGGCGACCAGGTGCGTGCCCCCGCCGCGCGCACCAGCCGCGGCACCGAGCCGGCGTGGTCTTGCAGGCGCAGGCCGGCGGTCCAGCGGCCGTCGGCCAGGTTGTCGAACGACGGGCCCTGCACGGTCAGCGCCACCGTCTCGATCTCCGGCGCCAGGGCGCGCGCGGCCAGCAGCGTGCGCCAGTCGAAGCTCTGCAGCGTCACCCGCGCGGCCAGGCCGTGGCGGCGCACGGCCTGCACCAGCAGCTCGGCAAAGCGCTCGGGTGAGGGCGCCAGTTCGGGGGCCAGCGGGCTGATCTTGCTCTCGATGTTGAAGCGCACCTGCGTCGCGCCCCAGCGCCTGACCTGCTCGAAGACCTGATCCAGCGTCGGCATGTGCTCGCCGTCGGCCGGCAGCTGCGCGCTGAAGGTCTCGGCGTAGCGTGTGCCCGGGCGCAGGCGGCCGACGTCGTAGGCCTGCAGCGCTTTCAGCGGCAGCGTGTGCAGCGCGGGTGTCGGCGGCTCCAGCCAGCGGCCGGCGGCGTCGCGCGTGAAGTCGGGGTTCAGCCGCGGGTCGTGCGCCAGCACCAGCACGCCGTCGGCGCTGACGCCGGTGTCGAACTCCAGCGTGCTCACGCCGATGCGCAGCGCGGTGGCCAGGCCGGCCAGCGTGTTCTCCGGCGCCAGCCCGCGTGCGCCGCGGTGGCCTTGCAGGTCGAAGGCGGCGCAGGGCAGGGCGCAGGCCAGTGTGCCGGCCAGAAGCAGCGTGCTCAGCGCCCCGCGCAGCCCGTATCGGTGTCGTTCAGGATGCATGTTCTCGATCCCCGCTGTTAAGCTCGCCGCGCCATGCCCGCCGACGCTGTCATCGACCCGCCGAGTGCGCTGCCGCGCGGCGCACGGCTGGGCGAATTCGAGCTGCGTGGTGTGCTGGGGGCGGGCGGTTTCGGCATCGTCTACCTGGCATTCGACCACACGCTGGAGCGTGAGGTGGCGGTCAAGGAGTACATGCCGGCCTCGCTGGCCGAGCGCAGCAGCACGCTGGACGTGACCGTGCGCTCGCAGTCGGACGCCGAGACCTTCGAGATCGGCCTGCGGTCTTTCGTCAACGAGGCGCGGCTGCTGGCGCGCTTCGATCACCCTTCGCTGGTCAAGGTGCACCGCTTCTGGCGGGCCCACGGCACGGCTTATCTGGCGATGCCGGTGTACCGCGGGCGCACCTTGAAGGCGCTGCGCGAGTCGTTGTGTGAGTCGCTGAATGAGTCGCTGCAGGCGCCGCCCGACGAAGCCCTGGCGCGCAGCGTGCTCCTGCCGCTGCTGGGCGCGCTCGAGCGCCTGCATGCCGAGGGCGTCTACCACCGCGACATCGCACCGGACAACATCATCATCGACGCCGACAGCCACCCGGTGCTGCTGGATTTCGGCGCCGCGCGGCGCGTCATCGGCGACCGCACGCAGTCGCTGACCGCGATCCTCAAGCCGGCCTACGCGCCGATCGAGCAGTACGCGGAGGCGCCCGGTGTGCGCCAGGGGCCGTGGACCGATTTCTACGCGCTGGGCGCCACGCTGCACTACCTGTTGCTCGGCTACC
>JBBQOR010000241.1:0-4743 GCA_038331055.1 Burkholderiales bacterium | reverse complement strand
CTTCCACGTGCTGGACTGGAAGAGCAACCACCTGGGCACGGCGCCGGCCGACTACGCGCCCGCCGCGCTGGCCCGGGCCATGTCGGAACAGGGCTACCACCTGCAGCTGCTGCTGTACACGCTGGCGCTGCACCGCTGGTTGCAGCAGCGGCTGCCTGGCTACGACTACGACAAGCACGTGGGCGACGGCCTGTACCTCTTCGTGCGTGGCGTGCGGCCTGGCTGGCAAGACGCCCAGGGCGCGCCCTGCGGCGTGCACGCCTGGCGGCCGCCGCTGGCGCTGCTGGACGCCCTGTCCGCATTGCTGGGCCCGGCCGATGCCGCGCCTGGCGGGCCTTCGTTGCTGGACGAGCTGGCCGGGGTGACGGCATGAACCGGTCCGCCCACGCATCTGCAGCGCCAACGGCACGGCGGCCGCCGCAAGGCAGGGCCCGATGAACCCGTTCGATGCCAGCCAGGCCCTGGCCGACGGCTTCAGCTGCCAGATCGAGACCTGGTCTCTCGGGCTTGGTGCGCCAGCCAAGGCCGCGCAAGCGGCCCGGCTTGCGGCGCAAGCGCTCAGCCTGGCCACCAGCCAGGGCCATGTGTGCTGGCCACTGGCCGAGATCGCCAAGGCCCACCCGGGCCTGCTGCCTGGCACCGCCGCCTGGGCGAAAACCTTGCTGGCCTCGCAGGTGGTCGGCCCTGCTGCAGCGCCGGGCCGCTGCCCGCTGGTGCTGGATGACGACAGCCGGCTCTACCTGCACCGCGACTTCGACCACGAACGGGCGCTGGCGCGGCGGCTGCTGCAAGCCACGCGGCGCGACGTGATCAACGTGATCAACGTGGGTGAGGTGCGCGATGCGCAAGTCCTGAGAGACCTGAAAGACCAGAGATCTGCCATCGACATGGGTGATGTGGGCGCGGCACCCGCCGCGTGGCCACCGGCTGTGCCGGCCCTGCTGCAGCAGCTGTTTCCGGCCGCGGTGAACGGCCCATCGAGCGGCGCCTCGGGCGACGCAGCGAACGGCGCAGCGAACTGGCAGCAGCTGGCCGCGGGCCTGGGCCTGCGCCAGCGCCTGCTTGTCATCAGCGGCGGGCCGGGCACAGGCAAGACCACCACCGTCGTGCAACTGCTGGCGCTGCTGCTGGCCGGCCAGCCAGGCTGCCGGATTGCGCTGGCCGCACCCACCGGCAAGGCTGCGGCACGCATGGCCGAAGCGCTGCAGGCGCGCGCCGCAGGCCTGCCCGAGGCCTTGCGCCTGGGCCTGCCCACGCAGGCCAGCACGGTGCACCGGCTGCTGGGCCCCACGGGCACGCCCGGCCTGTTCCGCCACCATGCCGGCCAGCCGCTGGCCATCGACGCCTTGGTGGTGGACGAAGCCTCGATGCTGGACCTGGCGCTGGCTCGCCGGTTGCTGGACGCCGTGCCGCTGCACGCGCGCATCGTGCTGCTGGGCGACAAGGACCAACTTGCCGCCGTCGAGTCGGGCGCCGTGTTCTCGGACTTGAGTGCCAACCCGGCGTTGTCAGACGCCGCGCGCGCGGATCTGGCCGCCTTGTGCGGCGTGCCAGTGGCGGCGATCCAGCCACCGGCTTCGCCAGCAAACGACGCCTGCGCCCTGCCCGACAGCGTGGTCTGGCTGACGCAAAACCACCGCTTCGCCGCCGACTCGCCCATCGGGCTGCTGGCGCAGGCGGTGCAGGCGGGCCAGGCTGCCCAGGCCTTGGCACTGCTGCGGAAGAACGACAGCGACGCCCTGCGCTGGTCAACGCCCGGGGCCGGCAGCCTGGCGCTGGGCAACATGGGCTACGCGGCCTACTTCGAGAGCCTGCTGCAACACCCCGGCGACCCGGCGGCAGCGCACGCTGCATTCAGCCGCTTCCGGCTGCTGTGCGCCGTGCGTGGCGGGCCCAGCGGGGTGGATACCGCCAACCAGCGGCTGGCGCGGCACGCGCGCGATCAATTGGCCGTGCTGCAGCCGCCGGGCGACGACCCCGCAGCACCCAGTTTTGTGGGTCGCCCGGTGATGGTCCTGCGCAACGACGAGAGCTTGGGCCTGTTCAACGGCGACATCGGCATCACCCTGGCGGCTGCAGACGACGGCGAACTGCGGGTGTGGTTTGCCGACGCCCGTGCCAGCAGCGGCTACCGCGCCATCGCCGCAGCCCGACTGCCAGCCCATGACACGGCCTTCGCGATGACCGTCCACAAGGCCCAGGGCTCGGAATTCGACACCGTGATGGTGCTGCTGCCAACGCCGCCCAGCCGCGTGCTGACCCGCGAACTGCTGTACACCGCCATCACCCGGGCGCGCCAGTCGGTATGGCTGGTGGCTAGCGCCGAACGCGTGGCTGAAGCGGTCGCCACGCCCACGCAGCGGCATTCGGGCCTGCAGGCGCGGCTGCGGGAGGCAGTGGCGGAAATCGGGCGGGACCACGGAACCCGAAGCTGACCATTTGCAGCAAGCTTTCGAAACATCTGTCAAGCGCACCCTAGGATCAACCCCAGCCTAGGCACGATCCCAGGCTGACGACGAAGCTGCGCTGACTGAGCATCCAGCCATGAGTCGCACCCAGCGACCGGCAGGGAGCCGCACATGGCCATTCAACTGGATGCCTCATTCGCAGCCGAGGCGGCCCACCGCCAGGCGCTGGAACTGGCGGACTTCGAATTCGACCCCGCGCCGGAAACGTCGGCGCCTTCGCCTTCTCGAACCTTCGACCCGTTCCCCTCCACCACCCCCAACGCCTGGCTGCAGACCTTGCCAGCGGCCGACTTCGGGCCCGCCGCGCCGGACCACGGCATGGCCCCGGGCCCCAACGCCTTGACCGGTCTGTCGCGACCCGCCGTGGTGGTGACAACCGAGGTACATGCGGCTGGCCCAGTCACGGCTGCAGCGGCTGGCTTGCCTGTTTCCGGCCCCGCGCTGTCGGCATCTGCCGTCGCTGAATCAGCCACAGCTGCCACGACAGCCACAGCCGCTACCGAGTTCACCGCGCCGACCGCCCCCACCGCCTCGGCGATGGAAATCGCCACGCTCGAACTGATCCTGGCCGACCCGCTGAACCGCGAACTGGTCCACATGCACGGCGGCGCGCTGCCGGTGCTGGACAACAGTGAAGTCACCAAAGCCCAGGTGGCCCGCTACGGCGCCGACCTCACCGCCCGGCTGTCGCAGCTGGCCCAGGCCAACACCGCCGTGCGCAACCTCTACCTGCAAGCCATGGACGAGGCCGCCCAGAGCCTGGGCCTGGGCAAGCCCGGCGCGGTCTTCGTTCCTGGCGGCTGGGCAGGCGGTGGCAGCGACTTCGTTGCCGACAGCTGGCGCTTCGACCCCGTGGCCTTCACCCAGGCCTACGCCCAGGCCGGCGCCCAGGCCGGCGCCGAGGAAGGCGCGCAGGAAAGCGCCCCGCTGGCCCAGCGCGCCTTCGCCGTCCTGTACGGCCCTGACCCCCTGGTGGCCTGGGAACGGCGCCAGGGCGGCGGCAGAGGTGACGACACCACGCTGCGCGGCCACACCTTGGGCGGCAGCTTCGAACTCACCGCCCCCACGTTCACCGACCTGGACGGCCACCCGAGCCGCGAGCGCCTGGGCTGGACCAGCGCCCAGCTGAATCCCGACAGCCACTTCCTGCGCCCGCTGTCGCTGCACGCCCCGCCCGACCTGCACGACCGGCAGGCCGTGTGGTTCGACGCCACCCTGGGCTGGGTCACGCCGGGGGACAACGTCGTCGTCAAGGCCGACTTCCTGGACAAGGCCATCCCCGTCTTCATGGGCGTCGCCGCGGCCTGGGCCGTGGGCCCGTATGCCGCGAAGCTTGGCGCCGCTGCCGGCGCTGCGGCCGGCAGCACGTTCGTGGCCGGCGCCGTCCAGGCCGGCGTGATGGCCGCTGCCAGCAGCACGGCCCTGCAGCTGGCGGGCACTGGCACCCTGGACTTCGGCCAGCTCGTCAAAACCACCCTCAGCGCTGCGCTGACCGGCGGCCTGGTCCAGGGCCTGGACATCGCCCAGGGCCTGGGCAGCGCCAGCTTCAGCACCCGCGTGATGGCCATGACGGCCCAGGCCACGGTGCAAGGGGCGGTGCAGGAAGTGATGGGCGGGCACTTCCGCGACGGCTTCACCAGCGGCATGGCCAGCGGGTTGGCCGCGGAGATCACCCTGGCGCTGGGCCAAAGCCTGAGCGCGCTGAAGCTGAGCCCCCTGGCGCAAGGCGTGGCTGCGGCGCTGACCAAGGCCACCGGCAGCGCCATCCGGGCGCTGGCCAGTTCCGACGAGGCCGAGCAGGCCTTCGCGCTGGACTTCCTGGGCGGCCTGGTGGGCAGCGGGCTGGACGAGGCTCAAGCGTGGGCCGGTGCCGGGGCCGGGGCGGTGAATCAGGCAGCGGCACCTACCTCCACAGGCGCAACGCAACCCATGCAGGCGTCGGGCAGCGACAGCGACGCGGACTGGGCGGCGCAAAACGACACCATCGTGGCGCGGCGGGGTGCAGAGGCTTCAACAACACAGGCCGACGCCGTCGCGACGCGACCCGCCGAAGGTGGGTTGCCCCAGACCTCACCCACAGCCAGCGTAGGCCCTGAACCCGACCGGCCGCCCGACTTGCTCATCGTCATCCAAGGCAAAAAGAACCCCACGGGCACGCCCGTCGATGTCGACCTGCCCAACGCCGACCTGGAC
Organism: Burkholderiales bacterium; assembly: GCA_038331055.1. GTDB lineage: Bacteria > Pseudomonadota > Gammaproteobacteria > Burkholderiales > Burkholderiaceae_C > Rubrivivax. The sequence continues at coordinate 82 of JBBQOR010000241.1, read as the reverse complement.
GCCGCAGACATCACACAAACGGGCGCACCGACGCAGCTGCTCACCGGCAGCGCCGCTGGTGCGGCGCTGCTGCAACTGGGCC
>JBBQOR010000240.1:0-4743 GCA_038331055.1 Burkholderiales bacterium | reverse complement strand
ATGCCGCTGCGCCGGAAACCATTGGCCACCAGGCCCGAGTACGCGTCGGCATGGATCAGGTGGCTGGGCGTGGCGACCTGTGACCGCGCCTGGCGCCCCGGCAGGTAGCTGCAAGGGTACGGCGCGGTGGCATAGAACTGCAGGGACGAGAGCGGAAGCTCTTTCGGGTGCGTCACGCGCTGACCTCGGGAGGGCTTGACGGGCCGCCCGCGATTCCCGCCGCAAGCTGCCCCCAGTACGAGACATCATAGGTCCAATCGCGGATGCCCGGCGCCCCCAGCATGCGCGTGACGTGCCGCAGAAAGTCGCTGCGCGGCACTTCGCGCGCGCCGAAGCTGGCCAGGTGCCGAGTGTTCTGCTGGCAGTCGATCAACGGCACGCCGTGGGCGCGGCACAGGCAGACCAGCGCCGCCAGCGCGATCTTCGAGGCATCCGTCTGGTGGGCGAACATCGACTCGCCGAAGAACATGCCGCCGATGCCGATGCCGTACAGGCCGCCCGCCAGTTCACCGTCGATCCAGGTCTCCACGCTGTGCGCCCGGCGGCCCTGTGCCGGCTGGTGCCAGTGGATGTAGGCCTGCACCATCTCGGGCACGATCCAGGTGCCGTCCTGGCCTTCGCGCGGCATGCCGGCGCAGGCGCGGATGACGCGCTCGAAGGCACTGTCCACACGTACCTCGCAGCCAGGGGTACGCACAAAGCGGCGCAGCGTCTTGCGCAGCGAATGCGAAAGCCTGAACTCGGCCACCGGCAGCACCATGCGTGGGTCGGGGCTCCACCACAGTACCGGCTGGCCCAGGCTGTACCAGGGGAAGATGCCCTGGCGGTACGCCTCTTCAAGCCGCGCCGGGCTGGGCCGGCCGCCGGCCGCCACCAGGCCCGGCGCCTCGCTGCCCGGGCCCAGCGCGCGCGCGGGCGGCGGCAGCGGGTCGGCGTCGTCGTGCAGCCAGCTCAGCATCGACTGCCCGGGCGCTCGATCAGAGTGCTGCGCGGCGCAGCTGTCGCCACAGGAACGCGAACTCCAGCGCCATGTTGTCGGCGCGCTGGGCGTTGTCGGCCGCGCCGCCGTGGCCGCCTTCGATGTTCTCCCACAGCAGCGCCCGATGTCCACGCTCGAGCAGCCGCGCGGCCATCTTGCGTGCATGGCCCGGATGCACGCGGTCGTCGCGCGTCGAGCCGGTGAACAGCACCGGCGGCAGCGTCTTGCACGCGGGCGGCGCGGCGGGGACGTTCTGGTAAGGGCTCCAGCGCGCCATCGAAGCCCAGGCCACGGGGTCGTCCGGATCGCCGTACTCGGCCATCCACGACGCGCCGGCCAACAGCCGGTGATAGCGCTTCATGTCCAGCAGCGGCACCTGGCAGACCACGGCGCCGAACAGCTCTGGCCGCTGCACCAGCACCGCGCCGACCAGCAGCCCGCCGTTGCTGCCGCCCTGCAGGCCCAGCCGCGCCGGCCGCGTGACGCCGCGCGCTTGCAGGTCTTCGGCCACCGCGATGAAGTCGTCGAAGCTGTTCTGCCGCCGGGTCGTCAACGCCGCCTGATGCCAGCCCGGCCCGAACTCGCCGCCGCCGCGGATGTTGGCCATCGCATAAACGCCGCCGCGCGACAGCCAGGCCTGGCCCAGCGTGCCCGAGTACATCGGCTGCAGCGAGACCTCGAAGCCGCCGTAGCCGTAGAGCAGCGCGGGGTTGTCGCCGTCGTCGCGTGCGCCGCGCGGCCAGACGATGAAGTAGGGCACGCGGGTGCCGTCCTTCGAACTTGCAAAGCGCTGCTCGACACGCATGCCGCTGCTGTCGAAGAAGCTCGGGCGCGATTTCAGCGTCTGCCGCTCGTCGCTGCCGCTGTGGCCCAGCAGCAGTGAGTCGGGTGTCAGGAAGTCGGCGTAGCTCAGCAGCAGGTCTTCGGCCAGCGGGTCATCGGCCATCAGCGTGTCGTGCAGCGGTGCCACGCCCAGGTTGCCGGGGAAGGGCGCGCTGACGGCGCGTCTTGTCCAACCGTCGGGGCCCGGGCGCCACTCTTCAAGGCGGCTGGCGACGTTGTCCATCAGGTCGAGCACGATCGTGCTGCGGGTGGCCGTGTAAGCGGCCAGCGAGCGCGTCGCGCTGGGCGTGAAGAGCGCCCTGAAGTCGCGCCCTCCGGCCAGCCAGGCGTCGGCATCGGCCGCCAGCAGGCTGCCGCGCGTGTAGGTCTTCCCCGCCACCGTCCAGTCGCTGCGCAGCGACAGCAGCACGTGGCTGCGCCAGAAACTCAGTTGCGCGTCGGCGGGCTTGTCCAGCAGCCGCAGCGTGGCGCCTTGCTGCAGGAACACCTGGTCGGTGTAGAAGTCGATGGAACGGCCGAAGCTGTGGCGCTCGAAGCCCGGCGTGCGGTCGACATGGGCCCACACGCTGACATCGCCCGATTCGCCTTCGAAGACCAGCGGTGCGTCGGCCAGCAGCGTGCCGCGCGCCCAGCGGCGAATCGTGCGCGCGTAGCCCGAGTCGGTCAGCGTGCCGGGGCCGAAGTCGGTGGCCACCAGCAGCGTGTCGGCGTCCACCCAGTCGACCGAGGTCTTGGCCTCGGGCAGCGTGAAGCCGCCCTCGGTGGCCGGCACGAAGCGCAGCGCGTCGAGGTCGAACTCGCGTACGACCGCAGCGTCGGCGCCGCCGCGCGACAGGCTGACCATGGCGCGGCGGTAGGCCGGGCCGAAGGCGCTGGCGCCGGCCCAGACCCAGTTCTCGCCTTCGCCGCGGGCCAGCGTGTCGAGGTCCAGCAGCACCTGCCAGGTGGGCTCGGCCTGGCGATATTCGGCCAGCGTGGCGCGTCGCCACAGCCCGCGTGGATTGCGGTCGTCGCGCCACAGGTTGTAGAGCCAGTCGCCGCGGCGCACCACCTGGGGGATCTGCGCGCGCGAATCCAGGATCGCCCGCAGCGCGCTGCGCGTGTCGAGGAAGCCGGGCTCGGCCTCGAGCAGGCGGCGCGTGATGGCGTTGTGTTCGCGTACCCAGGCCAGCGCGCGCTCGCCCTGCACTTCCTCGAGCCACAGGAAGGGGTCTTCTTCGAGGGGGATGTCGGTCATCGGTCGGGGTGCGGCAGGTGCCGCGTGGTTCAGGGGCAGGCCGAGCATCGCTGCCAGCCAGCGCAGCAGGCGGCGGCGGTTCGGATGGTTGCTGTGGCGGTTGTTCAGCGGGCTCATCATCGCAGTTCACCGCGAATGTGACGCGGCATGGGCCGCGGCGCTGCCGCGCGCTGCGCTGGCCGGCGCAGATGGCATCATGGCGGGCTGTTCGCACCGCCGCACCCGCCTTCGGACGCCGCCATGCCCATCATCAAACCCCACTCGGTCTTGCGTCCCGTCCAGGTGACGCTGTGTCTGTCATTGACCGCCTTCTGGCTGTCCGCCCTGGCGCAGACGCCCGCCACTGCGCCGCGCACGGCCACGCTGGGTGGTGGCACCGGCAACCCCAATGCCCGGGTGCTGACGCGCGATGAGCTTCGCTTGTGCATCACGCAGCGCGCCACGCTGGATGGCCGCATCAAGGAGATCGATGCGCAGCAGCGTGAGATCGAGAGCGGCAAGAGCCAGCTGCTGAAGGACTCGCAGAAAATCCGCGCCGAGAACGACGCCATCCGCGCCGGCCAGGGCAGGGTGGCGGAGCTGAACGCGCGCACGCTGTCCTTCAACGCACGATCGGCCAGCCTGCGCGAGCGGATCAATGAAGCCAACGATCCGAAGTCCACGCGCAAGCTCACCGCTGCGGAGCGCGAGGCGCTGCAGCGCGAGTCCGACGAGCTGCGCGTCGAAGGCCAGACGCTGGAGGCCGAACGCGTCTCGCTTCGCGTGTTGCAGGAACGTGTCGAGGCGCTGCGTGCGCGCGCCGCGCTGCACGATCCGAAAGTTGATGACTGGAACCAGCGAAACGCGCGCTCGAACGAGACGCTCAAGACGCTGCAGCTGGACCGTGACGTGTGGGCGACCGATTGCGCCGACCGCCGCTACCGCGAAGACGACGAGACCGCGATCCGCCGCGGCCAGTAGGAAAGTAGACCCCCACCGCACGAAGACGCGGCCGACGATTCCGAGAGAGCCCCGATGACCATTCAGCCCAACCCCTTGCTCACGCCGTGGACAGCGCCCTTCGCGCTGCCGCCCTTTGCCGAGTTGCGCGCCGAACACTTCGAGCCGGCGTTCGAGGCCGGCATGGCCGAGCAGCGCGAGGAATTGCGCGCCATCGCCGAGCCGACGGCGCCGCCCGACTTCGACAACACGATCGCCGCGTTCGACCGCAGCGGCCGGCTGCTCAGCCGCGTCGCCTCGGTGTTCTTCAACCTGACCGCGTCAGAGACCCATCCCGATCTGCAGGCCGTGCAGCGCCGGGTGGCCGGCCCGCTCGCGGCCCATGACAGCGCGGTCTACATGGACGCCGCGCTGTTCGCGCGCGTGGACGCGCTGCACATGCGCCGCGCCGAGCTGGGGCTGACTTCTGAGGCGCTTCGCCTGCTCGAACGTACCCACCTGGACTTCGTCAAGTCCGGCGCGCAGCTGGCGCCCGAGGCGCAAGCGCGCTATGCGCAGGTGATGGAAGAACTGGCCCGGCTGACCACCGAGTTCGGGCAGAACGTGTTGCACGACGAATCGTCGTTCGCGCTGCCGCTGGAAAGCGACGCTGATCTGGCCGGCCTGCCGGACTTCGTGCGCGAGGCCGCAGCGCAGGCCGCGGCCGCCCGCGGCTTGCCGGCCGCCAGCCATGTGGTGACGCTGT
>JBBQOR010000239.1:0-4771 GCA_038331055.1 Burkholderiales bacterium | reverse complement strand
GAGACACGCTGTCAGCTGCACTGACGGCCCTGCTGGCCAATGGCCACGACTTGGAAGCGGCCACCACAGAGGCGCTGACCTATCTTGACCAATCCTTAAGCGCAGGATTTAACCCCGGCATGGGCCACACCGTGCCAGACCGTATGTTCTGGGCCCAAGCCGAGGACAGCACAGACCCGCAAGCTGACGCTTCTGATGGGGGAGCGCAACTGGATGAGTCCGATCAGGTATTGACGCTTCAGCGATCTTTTTTCGACATGCCGCCGCATGGCACCACCAAACACTAACACCAGTAAACCTCTCGAACTACTTCAACCACCAAGCACTTCACCATGACCGCCACTAGCAACGCTTCTCGCAACGATGTCCTCTTCGACCGCTCCAAAAAAATAATCCCCGGCGGCGTCAATTCGCCCGTCCGCGCCTTCAAGGCCGTAGGCGGCACACCGCGCTTTGTCCAGCGCGCCCAAGGTGCGTACTTTTGGGACGCAGACGGCAAGCGTTACATCGACTACATCGGCTCATGGGGGCCGATGATCCTCGGCCATGGCCACCCGGCCGTGCTGGACGCAGTGATGCGCGCGGCGGCCGACGGCTTCAGCTTCGGCGCCCCGACCGAGGCCGAGACCGAACTCGTCGAAGCCATCATTGCCGTCGTGCCCTCGGTGCAGCAGCTGCGCCTGGTGAGTTCGGGCACCGAGGCGGCGATGAGCGCCTTGCGGCTGGCGCGCGGTGCCACCGGGCGCGCCAAGATCATCAAGTTCGAGGGCTGCTACCACGGCCATGCCGATGCGCTGCTGGTCAAGGCCGGGTCCGGTCTCGCCACCTTCGGCCACCCGACCAGCGCCGGTGTGCCGCCCGAGGTGGTGCAGCACACCCTGGTGCTCGAGTACAACAATCTGGCCCAGCTCGAAGAGGCCTTCGCTGCGCACGGCGCGCAGCTCGCCTGCGTGATGATCGAGCCGATCGCCGGCAACATGAACTTCGTGCGCGCCAGCCTGCCCTTCATGGCGCGGCTGCGCGAGTTGTGCACGCAGCACGGCGCGCTGCTGGTCTTCGACGAGGTGATGACGGGCTTTCGTGTCGCCCTGGGTGGCGCGCAGAGCGTCTACGCGCAGCAGCTGCCGGGCTTCGCACCCGACATCAGCGTGTTCGGCAAGGTCATCGGCGGCGGCATGCCGCTGGCCGCCTTCGGCGGCAGCAAGGCCGTGATGTCGCAGCTAGCGCCGCTGGGCCCGGTCTACCAGGCGGGCACGCTGTCAGGCAACCCTGTGGCCACGGCCTGCGGGCTGGCCACCCTGCGCGAGATCTCCGAGCCCGGCTTCTTCGGCGCGCTGGCCTCGAGGACCCGCTCGCTGACCGAGGGTCTGAACAGCGTGGCACGCGAAGCCGGCCTGCCCTTTTCGACCGACAGCGAAGGCGGCATGTTCGGCTTCTTCTTCGACGACAACCTGCCGCAGAACTACGCCACCGTGATGGCCACCGACAAGGAGCGCTTCAACCGCTTCTTCCACGCCATGCTCGACCGCGGCGTGTACCTGGCGCCGGCGCTGTACGAAGCGGGCTTCGTCAGCGCAGCGCACAGCGCGGCGGACATCGACGACACGGTGAACGCCGCGCGCGAGGCCCTGCGGGCGTAGCCAGGGTCGTCCAGGGCCGTCTCTACGGCTTCCTGTGACCGTCTAGGGCGGTCTAGGGCCGTCTAGGGCCGTTCACGCGGCGCCATCCGGCTGTCCAGCGACGGCGGCCGGTAGTCGGGCCTGAACCGGCAGCCGTCACCGAAGCGCGCTTTCATCGTCTCGCAGCGCGCGGCCACGGTCTGCGGCGTCGGTTTGCGGCCCTGTTCGACCCAGTCGAGCAGTTCGGCCAACAGCGCCGGGTAGACCGGGTCGCCGAGGTAGCTGTGCTCGCTGTCGTCGGTGTAGGTCTGGACCAGCCGTTGCGCGGTGCCGGCGCGCTCCATCGTCTGGCGGAAGAAGTCCGTCAGCTCGACGAAAGCGATCGGGTCGCCGATGCCATGCACTTCGAGCACAGGCACCGGGATGCGACCGCCCGGGTCGGTGTCGGCGGCGAAAGCAGCCACCGCCTGCGCGTCGGCGCGGTAGCGCGCCACCGCCGCGTTCAGCGCCTGATCGTCAGCCGAGCCGCGGTAGACCGCACCGATGTTGCCGAACACCGGCCGGCCGCCGCTGCGCGCGCGCGAGATGTCCTGGAAGTGAAAGGTGGCCCAGTTGAGGTGACCTTGCAGCGAGCGCTCGGGAATGCGGATCACGTCGAGCACGGTCTTCAGCTTGCGCGCCTGATCGGGCGTGCGCTGCGCCGCCGGCAGCCCCAGCCCGAGGCATTCGCGAGAGCGCGCCGTCAGATCGGCCGGGGCCATCGTCGTCGCGGGCGGCAGACCCATCCACAGCGGGTACTGTGGCTCATCAGGGCGCGGATGGTTGTTGCACAGGGCTTGATAGACCACGCGCAGGTCGAGGCGGAAGTCGTAGGAGCGCGTGCCGCCGGCAAGCACGCCGCTGCTCAGCAGCACCGCGTCGTAGGGCGGACGGCCGTCTTCGGTGCGCGTGTACATCTCGGCGCCCTTGGCGGCCACGCCGGCGCCCCAGGACTGGCCGTGCAGCAGCGTGCGCTTGGGCATGCCGACATGGCGCACGAAGATGCGGCGCAGCCGCTCGGTGTCCTCGGCCGCCGCGCGCACTTCGACGCCGCCCTGGCGGAACACCGAGGCGGCGAAGGCGTAGCCCGCACGCACAGTGATCGCCCAGCGCTGCAGGTCCTCGGTGGCGCGCTCGGCCCGCGGCTCGCCCAGCAATGGCCCGCCGTGCGCATGCAGCACCAGATGGCCGTTCCAGTCGGCCGGCACTGCTATGACGTAGAAGGCCCCGGCGCTGTCGCGCCCGCCCAGGCAACGTGTGCCGGCCGGCACTTCGGCCGGGCAGGGGCGGGGCTGCGGCGCGGCCTCGGCCACTTCGCGGAAGACCACCGACGCGAGGGGCGCCGGGTTCGGATCGAGCGTGCTGCAAGCGCCGAGCAGCGCCGTGATGGCCAGGATGGTCCAGGTCAACCGCATGTCGGGAGCCCCTCAGACCGGAGAAGAGCGCAGCGCGTAGACCTTGCCGCCGATGAACAGGTACTCGGCACGCAGCACGGCCTCGCCCTTCTCGCCCGCGAAGGTGAAGCCGATCACCGCCAGCTCGTCGCCGGCCTTGATCTCGGGCACGCTCCAGGCGTTCATGCGCGTCAGTGGAGCCAATTCGATCTCCCAGCGCCGGTCCTTGCGCGTGGGCAGCATGGTGGCCTTGAGCATTGCGGCGCCGTCGATCTGCGCCGACTGCGCTGGCAGCGCGCGGGCGGCCAGGTCGGCCGGCAGCTTCGGCTCGGCGCGCAGCTCCAGATCCAGCTCGGCATGCGGGTTGCGCCAGGCCACCTTGGCGGCGCGGCCTTCGAGGTACAACGGGCGGTTGGTGTCGAAACTGCTCCAGCCGTGATGTGCGTACGCAGAAGGCAGCGTGGCGATGCCAGCGGCGGCGATGAACAGACGTCGTTGCATGGTCACTTCCGGGTGAGGGTCAGATGTAGGCAATCCAGCGGCCGCAGATGATCGCACCGATCCACAGCCCGATCGACAGCACGGTCTGCGAGCGCGCGAAGCCGTCCAGCCGCTTCAGGCCGTCGCGTGCATGGAACATCGCCGCGTTGGTGCCGGCCAGCATGACCAGCCCCATCTTGATGACGAACGAGCGGTTGGCCAGCAGTTCGCCCGGCTGCGCCGAGAACATCAACAGCCCGCTGGCGGCCACCAGCACGAAGCCGGCGAGCGAGACCTTCAAGGCCAGCGCCGCCAGCGGCGCCAGAGGCAACTCGGCCCCGCGACCCCACACGCGCAACTCCAGCAGCACCAGGTTGCCCAGCAGCAGTGCGATGCCGACGATGTGCACCACCTCCAGCGCCGGATAGGCGATGGGGTGTTCGGCGATCCAGGGGATGCCGGCGAAAGTGGGGAACGCGGGAAAGGCGGGAAAGGCCGCTGCGGCGGTGCTCGGGTTCATGCCGCGACCGTACCAAAACGGGCGCAGGCAGACCGCCTGGCGCGCGCTTTCCCTGCCAGGTGCGGAGGTGCCGAAACCTAGAATCCGCCATGCATCTTCACATCCTCGGCATCTGCGGCACCTTCATGGGCGGGGTGGCCGCATTGGCACGCGAGGCCGGGCACCGCGTCACGGGCTGCGACGCCGGCGTCTACCCGCCGATGAGTGATCAGCTGCGCGCACTCGGCATCGATCTGATCGAAGGCTTCGACGCCGGGCAACTGCGGCTGAACCCCGATGTCTTCGTCATCGGCAACGTCGTCACGCGCGGCAATCCGCTGATGGAGGCCGTGCTCGATGCCGGCGCGCGCTACACCAGCGGTCCGCAGTGGCTGGCCGAACAGGTACTGCACGGCCGCCATGTGCTGGCCGTTGCCGGCACCCACGGCAAGACCACGACCACGGCCATGCTGGCCTGGATCCTGGAGCACGCGGGCCTGCAGCCGGGGTTCCTGGTCGGCGGGGTGCCGTTGAACTTCGGCGTCTCGGCGCGGCTGGGGCGGGTCGGTCCCGGGTCGCCATCGCCATCGACACCTCCTTCGCCATTCGTCATCGAGGCCGACGAGTACGACACCGCGCTGTTCGACAAGCGCAGCAAGTTCGTGCACTACCGGCCGCGCACCGCGATCCTGAACAACCTCGAACTCGACCACGCCGACATCTTTGCCGACCTGGCCGCC
>JBBQOR010000238.1:0-4772 GCA_038331055.1 Burkholderiales bacterium | reverse complement strand
GGTCCTGCTGCCAGTTGACGAAGTGCTCCGCAGGTTCGATGCGCAGCGAGTAGCTCACGATCGGCGTGCGGCAGTGCGGCGCCGGGCGCAAGCGCACGATCTGCGGCGCAAGCTCCACCCGCCGGTCGTAGCGATAGCGGGTCACGTGGTTCAGGGCGACATGGATCGACAAAGGGGATCTCCGGCGGGGCGCTTCGCGGGTGGGCAGGCGGCGGGATGCAAGCTTTACGCGGTGCGCGTGCGTTGTTCGCGGCTCACGGCCGATGATGCCAGTAACGCCTATCGCGCTGGCGCGTGCAATGGCTGCTGCCATCGGCTTCTCGCGTGAACGCGCCGCAGCGGTCGGTGCGCTGCAGCGTGACGCCCTGCGCCGCGTAGCGCGCCACCACCGCTGCGTTCGGGTGACCGAAGCGGTTGCGCCAGCCAGCCTGCACGACCGCCGTCTGCGGCCCGACCGCGGCGATGAAGGCCTCGCCCGAGGACGTGCGGCTGCCGTGATGCGGCACCAGCAGCAACTCGGCGGGAAGTTGCGCGCGGCGGCGTTCCAGCAGCGCGGCTTCCTGCGCCGCTTCGATGTCGCCGGTGAGCAGCAGCGCGCGGCCGCGGGCGTCGACCACACGCAGCACGCACGACAGCGTGTTCGGCCGGCCGCCGCGCGCGTGCTCGTCGGGCGTCGGATGCAGCAGCTCGAAGCGCACGCCGTCCCATGTCCAGCCCGCGCCGGCGTCGCAGCGCCGCCACGGCACGCCCATCGCGCGCAGCGGATGGCCGTCCTCGAGCGATCCCAGCAGCTCGCCGGTCGGAACGTGCCGCATCAACGAGGCTGCGCCGCCGACATGGTCGGTGTCGCGGTGGCTGAGCAACAAGGTGTCGATGCGCCGCTCGCCGCGCGCCAGCAGCAACGGCAGCAGCACACGCTCGCCGGCGTCGGACTCCGACCAGCCCGGCCCGGCGTCGTACAGCAGCAGGTGTTGGCGCGTACGCACCAGCACGGCGCTGCCCTGGCCCACATCGACGGCCACCATCTCGAAGGCCCCTTCCGGCGGCCGCGGCGTCGCTGGCCACAGCAGCGGCAGCAGCAGCGGCAGGCCGAGCGCGCGCAGCCGCCGGGGCAGCGGCGCCACCAGCAGCGCACCGCCCAGCAGCCCGGCGGTGGCCGCCCAGGCCGGCGCGGCCGCGGCGGTCCAGACGGCCCAGGGCACGCCGCCCAGCAGTTCGAGCACGGCGATCATGGCCTGCACTGCCCAGCCCCCCAGCAGCCACAGCGGTGGGGCGACCACGCCCAGCAGCGCCAGCGGTGTGACGACCAGCGTGACCCAGGGGATGGCCAGCAGGTTGGCCAGGAAGCCCACCAGCGAGACCTGCTGGAAGAACAGCAGCGTCAACGGGGCGAGGCCGATGCTGGCCACCACCTGCGTGCGCCATGCGCTGCGCCACCAACCCTGCGCGCGGCCGCGCCAGCCGGCAGCCGCGCCTGGGGCCGGCGCCTCGTGCACCACCACGTCGTCGGGGGCGGCCACCATCAGCAGCCCGACGGCCGCGAAGCTGAGCCAGAAGCCGGCCTGCAGCAGCGCCCACGGGTCGAGTGCGCTGATCAGTGCGCCGGCGGCGCCCAGTACCAGCAGCGGCGGCCAGCGCAGGCCCGAGCTGCGCAGGACCACCACCGCGGCGATCATCCACACGGTGCGCTGCGCGGGCACGCCCCAGCCGGCCAACAGGGCGTAGCCGGCGGCGGCAGCCAGGCCGCCCCAGCGCGCCGCGTGCGGCGCAGGCAGGTGCAGCAGCAGTCGGCCAGACAGCCGCCAGAGGCGGCCGATGACGGCGCCGGCCAGCCAAGCGAACATCGTCACGTGCAGCCCGCTGATGGCGACCAGATGGGCCACGCCGGTGACGCGGAACAGCGCCCAGTCGGTGCGTTCGATGGCCGCCTGGTCGCCCACCGCCAGGGCCGCGAGCACCCCTGCCGCGCCGGCATCGGGCACGCGCAGCACGATCGCATCGCGCACACGTTGTCGCAGCCGCTCGATCGGATGCGCTGCACGTTCGTCGAGCAACTCCGCCGGCGTGGCGGCAGTGGCACGCACGCCGCCGGTGGCCCCGATGCCGCGCTCGAACAACCACAGCTCGGCGTCGAAGCCATGCGGGTTCAGCGTGCCGTGCGGTGCCTGCAGGCGGACCACGAAACGCCAGCGCTGACCGGCGCGCAACTCCGGGCCCGGGCCGACGAGCAGCGCGTCGCCATCGGGGCCGCGGCTCCAGCCCAGCCAGACGCGTTCGGGCACTTGCACTTGCACTTGCACCGGCATGCCCTGGTCGGTGGCCTGCTCGACGCGCAGGACGAATCGGGTGCCGGTCAGCGACGCGCGGGGCAGCTCGGCGATGGTGCCGGTGAGCAGCAGGTCGCGCCCTTCCAGCGCCGGCGCCAGGCGGTCGGCCAGCCGCTCATCCGCGCGCCATCCGGTGCTGCCGAAGGCCAGCAGCGCCAGGCCTGCCGTGAGCGCGAGCGTGCGCCAGGGCGCAGCGTTGCCGGCCCTGGGCCGCCAGGCGCCGATACACGCCGCCAACAGCCCGCAGCCGGCCAGCGCCGCGTAGACCGTGGCGCTCCACAGGGCTGCTTGCTGCATCTGCAGCGCGCTGCCGGCCATCACGGCGGCAAAGGCCCCTGCCAGCCGCAGGCCCGGGTCCGCCAGCCACACGAGCCACGCCATCGCCCCAGTGTAGGATGCCGCCGCCCTCGTGAACCTCACGACAAAGGAACCGCGCCATGAGCATCGCCGACCGTCTGCAAGCCCTGGGCATCGTGCTGCCGCCAGTCGGGATTCCTGCTGCGGCTTACCTGCCTTTCGTGCGCACCGGCAAGCTGGTCTTCATCTCCGGCCATATCGCCAAACGCGACGGCAAGGCCTGGGTCGGCCAGCTGGGTCTGACGATGAGCACCGACGACGGCCGCCCGGCGGCGCGGGCGGTGGCGGTCGACCTGCTGGGCACGCTGCAGGCGGCGGCCGGCGGGCTGGACAACGTGGCGCGGGTGGTCAAGCTGCTGTCGCTGGTCAACAGCACACCGACCTTCGTCGAGCATCACCTGGTGACCAACGGCGCCTCCGAGCTGATCGTCGAGGTGCTGGGCGCCGAGGTCGGCGCGCACGCGCGCAGCGCCTTCGGCGTGGCGCAGTTGCCGATGGGGGCCTGCGTCGAGATCGAGATGGTGGCCGAGCTGCGCGCCTGATGCGCCAGCGCGACGCGCTGCTGCTCGGCAGCGCCTTGATCTCGGTGGCCGCCGTCGCGGCCGCGCTGGTCTCGCAGCACCGCTTCGACATGCAGCCCTGCCCGTGGTGCGTGCTGCAGCGGGTGATCTTTCTGGCGGTCGGCGCCAGTGCGCTGCTGGGTCTGTTGTGGCGTGGCGTGCTCGGCGCACGTGTCGGCGGGGTGCTCATGCTCGGCTTCGCCGGCTGCGGCATCGCTGCGGCGCTGTGGCAGCACTTCGTTGCAGCCAGCGCCGCGAGCTGCGACCTGACCTTGGCCGACCGCATCGTCGCCGGGCTCGGCCTGGATGCCGCCTGGCCCGAGGTCTTCGGCGCCTTCGCCTCGTGCAAGGACGCGGCGGTGAACCTGCTCGGCGTGCCGTACGAGTTCTGGAGCCTGGCGCTGTTCGCTCTGCTGGCCGGAGTGGCCCTGCGCCTTATCGCAAAGCCGCGTTGATCTTCGCCAGCGCGGCGCTGCCCGGGCACAAGTCGGCCTCGGTCAACTGATTCAGCGGGCGCGCGCAGGTCTGCAGCGCCGCGTGCAGGTCGCCCGCCTGCGGGTCGACGAAGAGCAGCCCGGTCGGGATTTCGCCGGCCGCCTGCAACTGCTGCACATGGGCCAGCGCGCTGAGCCGGTCGGTCGGGTCATGGTCCAGGTGCAACCTGCGCAGGCGAAGCGTGCGGCCGTCAGCCTGCGGCAGATCGATCGTGTCGCCGGGCGCGGGCTCGGCCTTGACTTCGGGCGCCAGGTCGATGAAGTCGATGCGCGACAGCGCCTCTTCGTGGTCACGCACGTACTCGTAGCTGCGTGTGCTGCCGGGGTGGTTGTTGAAGGCCACGCAGGGGCTGATGACGTCGATGAACGCGGCGCCGCCATGGCGCATCGCGCCTTCGATCAGCGGCACCAGCTGCGTCTTGTCACCCGAGAAGCCGCGCGCCACGTAGGTGGCGCCCAGTTGCAGCGCCAGCGCCACCAGGTCGACGGGCGTGTCCGGATTGGCCACGCCCTTCTTCGACAGCGAGCCGCGGTCGGCGGTGGCGCTGAACTGGCCCTTGGTCAGGCCGTAGACGCCGTTGTTCTCGACGATGTAGACCATGCGCACGCCGCGCCGCATGGCGTGCGCGAACTGCCCGAGACCGATCGAGGCGCTGTCGCCGTCGCCGCTGACGCCCAGGTAGAGCAGCTCGCGGTTGGCCAGGTTGGCGCCGGTCAGCACGCTGGGCATGCGGCCGTGCACGGTATTGAAGCCGTGGCTGGCGCCGAGAAAGTAGTCCGGCGTCTTGCTGCTGCAGCCGATGCCCGAGAGTTTGGCCACACGGTGCGGCTCGATGGCCAGTTGCCAGCAAGCCTGCACGATGGCGGCCGAGATCGAATCATGGCCGCAGCCGGCGCACAGCGTGCTGACCTTGCCTTCGTAGTCGCGCCGGGTGTAGCCGACCTGGTTGCGGGTCAGCGTGGGGTGGTGCAGCGTGGGCTTGGTGATGTAAGTCATCGCGATTCCCGCCGTTGAAGTCCCTCTCCCGCCTGTG